>NZ_CP076128.1:3735000-3840000 GCF_018736065.1 Flammeovirga kamogawensis | reverse complement strand
TCAAGACTTAGAAAATCAAAATGTTAAACTCGATTTTAATCTTCTTATCACATCATTTACTTACCGTACATGTCAGCATTCAGATCAGATAACTAGTTTATGAATGTTATAGTTCCAATTTTTAATAATTTATTGAGTAATGAGGAGAAATGTTGTTCACGCATTTAAAAACAAATGTAGAAACATCATTAAAAGAACATATTAAGTACACTTAATAACTAATAGATTATTCAAGATAATGAGGTTGATAAATATATTTTTCCTTTTTGACCAATTTAGGAAGTCAAATGACCGAATTGGTAAATCCTTTATTTAGAGCTGCCGTTTCCTATAACAACAATTAAAACGTTTATCATTATTATTTGAACAACTTAGCTAAAACTAAAAACCAGTATAAATGTATCTACTACTAAAACCAGTGTATTGCTACTAATTTAATTTTAAAGAAAGGGAAGCTTTCCCTACTACATTTTCATTTTCACAACAGATAGTCATAGAAACTTAATTGATTCTATGACTTTTTTTTACACAATTTTGAAGGTGTATTTTTATTTCGACCAATTTAGGAAGTCAAATGACCGAATTGGTAAATCCTTTATTTAGAGTTGCCGTTTCCTATAACAACAATTAAAACGTTTATTATTATTATCTGAACAACTTAACTAAAACTAAACCAAGTTATCATTACAAATAACAACTTAGTTAAAAATTAAAAATCATAATTAATTACTATCAATGCTAAAATCAAATATTGCTAGAGACTATAGACTACTACTAACTGCATTTTATTTACTTCATAATGAAAATAGTCGTAGAAACTTAATTGATTCTACGACTATTTATTTTTATTAATCATCAAGTCAGATTATTGATTTTGTATTATTTTTTGATCAGAAAACTTGAAATAAATAAATGCCACTCTACCTATTAAGAAAAATACAAAACCGTATAAAGTAGGAATGAATGATATATATAAACCTCCCGCTAGTAAATCAAAGGGTACGCCCCCTGCTGATTCTATTGCTTTCATAACCCAAAATAAACCAAGTAATTGAATAAAAACTGCTACAACAAGTATTAAAAGTGACAGCTCCCTCACAATTACTTCTGATTTTCTTGGTTGAATTAAGCCATTTTCTACTTTTAAAAACCTTAAACCTATAAAGGTTATCATTGTTAACCCTAGAATAGATATAACATCCATTTCTGTTTCTCCTCCAAGTAGGTACAATTCAATAAATCGATTCATAATAGTTAGTTTTCTCAAATAAATGTTCTGATTCTATCCTATTGCTTTTTTAGCAACATTCTTCTTTTTTAGATGAAAAAGTAAAGTACATATAAGCAACCCTAGCAATTACAAAAAAGAAAAAGCCATACAAGGTAGTATTTGATGATACACGAATTCCTGCTGCCAATACTTGCATAGATACACCTCCTTGAGTAGAAATAGCAATCATTGCAGAATATAAACCAATTAGTTGTCCTAGTATACCTAAAACTAAGGCCAATATTCCTGCTTCTTTCATTAGTTTTTGAGATTTAGCAGGTTGAATCAAATTGTTTGAGATTCCTAAACCTCTTAAAATCATAAATAAGAACATTGAAACCCCTACTATAGATATTATATTCATGAATAAATATCCTCCTTCGTAGTAAAAATTAGTAAACCATTGCATAATTAAAAAGTGTTTAAGTGATCAATACTTCAAACTTAACGTACTACTTTTACTCCTCTATTAAAGGTCGATGAATTGACATTTTTTATCGAAATAAAGTTTATATCGGTTCTTCTAGCTTTAAAACATTCATTTATCTACAGAATTTATCATACTACCTACCAAAATGATCTGTTTATCTGATCTAGATGTAATTTCTAAATATATTTTGAATATTAGAAGCATGAATAAAAGTACACTGTATCTCTTTATAAATAGTAAAATAACGTTTGAAGCAACCTATTGGGGGAGTATGCTTATTATTTCCTGTTTATTTCTAGGACATTTTCATCAAGATTATTTTAATACATTCCTATTTTGTCTTGTCTGGTTTCCTTTTACAATTGGTTTTACCTATTATTTGAACAATGTACTCATCAAAAAATACTTGTATTCTAAAAAGTACTTCCGATTCTTTTTATATCTCCTTTATGCATTTATTGTGAGTAGTTTTGTGCAGATAACATTAATAGTAGGCGTATTTATTGTCTTGGCAGATTTAGATTACAATAAAATGAACCCAATTATTAATGATCTTTCTATGTTATGGTTTGTACAACTTTTTACTTCCATACTTTATTCAAGTTTTCAACAAATAAAAGAGGAACAAAAGAAGAGGGAGACTATTCATCAATTGGAAAAAGAAAAGCTACAAATTGAGCTTCAGTTAAAAGAATTAGAACTAAATACTCTAAAAGATCAGATCCATCCGCACTTTCTATTTAATACACTTAATAATATATATGGCCTTGCTATCGAAAAGTCTGATGATTTACCCCATATTTTACTTCAGTTGAGTGGTCTTTTAGACTACCTTGTTTATCAATCGAAAGAAGAAAATGTAGCCTTAACAGATGAAATTAAAGTTTTACAGCAATACATATCATTAGAGCAACTGCGCTTTGATGATCGTTTCGATTTATATATCGATTTACAAGGTGGCGATCAGGATATACAAATTATTCCATTTTTACTTTTCCCTATGATTGAAAATGCATTCAAACATGGAATTAAACCTACTAACGATAGTGCCTACCTAAAAATATCATCAAATTATTCTGCAGAAACTTTTACTTTTAGAGTTGAAAACAGTAAGCCAAAAAATAAATCACCTAAACTAAATAAAGGAACTGGACTTATTAATTTGAAAAAACGATTAGAAATTTGCTACCCTGCCCAGCATCAGCTTAAAATTAATGATGAATCTGATAGTTATTATATTCAATTAAAAATCAACTTATAAAATATGTCTACATATAAAACACTAATTATAGATGATGAACCTATTTCTAGAAGGATTACTAAGAATTTTCTTTCTCAGATAGATAATTATGAGGTGGTAGGAGAAGCCGCTGATGCTAAAGTTGGTTTTACTGAAGTAATGAAAAAGGATGTTGATTTACTTTTTCTTGATATTGAAATGCCTGAAATTTCTGGTTTAGATTTTTTGAGATCATTAGCTAATCCTCCAAAAGTGATTATTATTTCAGCACATAGACAATATGCAATAGAAGGTTTTGATTTAAATGTTGTTGATTACCTATTAAAACCTGTAGCTATTGATAGATTTAAATTGGCTCTGCAAAAATTTGAAGAGCAAGTTGAACAGAAAAAAGAAATTCAACATTTTAAAGATGACTATCTTTTTATTCGTTCAGAACGAAAGCATTACAAAATCGATTTCAAATCAATAACTTTTATTGAAAGTCAAGGTGATTATTTAATTATCAAGAATACTAAAGGTGATACTTGGAAAACAAAAGAAACTATTGGTGGTATTGCTGATCGGTTACCTCATTATTTTTTAAGAATTCACCGTTCTTTTATTGTAAATATGGATCATGTGACTGCCTTAAATAGAGAAGTTGTAGAAATCGAAAAAGAAATGCTACCTGTTAGTAAAAGTTTTAGAGAAAGTGTTCTTCAGTTTTTTGAAAAAGGCAAGTAAAAATGGTAATTTCTATTTTCTAACAAAATTGATGACCACCAAACAATTAATGAAAATAACTAAAACTACACCTACTACAACAAAAAAGATTCAATTACTACATAGTTACTAAAAACCAATAACTCAACAATTGTAAAATTCACTTGTATAAGTAAGTACATATCATCTCAAAAAGCACATTAAAGCATCTTAAAAAGGTGCTTTTCTTTTTTTATAAGTATCTATTTTTTTTATATAACTTAATAAAATTTAGTTTGATTAAGGTGAACTTTCATTAAGAAAATAGCCCTTAAAAAACCACAACTCAACACTAAAAGAGGCGTTACAAAGGACATAATGTTTAATTTAAAACTTAAAAAAATTATGAAAAAGTTATTTATCTCTTTAGTCTTTTTAGTATTTGGTTTCACTAATTCATTTGCTCAAGGCACAATAGGAATTAAAGCAGGTGTTTCATCTTCAGCAACACTTTCTGGAGTACATGCTGAAAATGATATGAGAGTTGGAGAATTTTCTAAAAAAGAGGCTGACATGATAGACCATGCTTCTTTAGTAGTTGATATGAACGAAGTAAATAATAATGTCTCATTTTTATCTGACTATTCTAAAGATCAAGACCTGGGTTATAACGAAAATCAAATAAAAGCTGTAGCTTACTTTTCAATATTCTCAAGTAGTACAATATCAACAAAGAAAAATGATGGAAAACCAATAGAAATTACCAAAGAAGTTAGAAATTCTTTTACTTCTTTTGTTAAGTTACAAGTCATCACATCCGATATATGTATTTGCGTTCATAAATAATGATAATTACATGCTAATAAAACCTTCAAATATAGAAGATATTCTAATATCATTAGTTCAATTTTTAAAGCAGTCTGATATTAAAGATGAAAAAATTAAAATGAGGTATACTGTGAGCTTAATGAAAGCATTTAGTTCAATTAATGAATTGACAATTTCAGAAGAATTCTTGCCAATAAATTGGGACGTTATTAAATAAATCATGTATACTCAAGGCTTTTTTTGCAACAACATTATAGTAACCATTTTTTTATTTTTTGTCTTAAATAGCACTGTCCCTTTACCAGATATTGAATCAGAAATTTTTCAATACCTTAATAAAAGTAAGAGAAATCTCATCCAATGAGATCAATAGAAATAGCTTATTTATAATTAATAGTTTAGATACAATGAATCAGAATATTGTATGGTCTAAACAAAAAGAGTTGAAAAGTGGGATTTATAGATTTGGAGCGTTAGGTCCTCACTTTCATTCTTACTTGCTTTTTATTGATGTTGAAAATGAAATTTCAATGCATAATTTAACTTCCATTAAAACCATTGAAGAAACAGTAGCCTTTTTCAACAGTAACCTCAATTTATTTTCATTTGAGGAACAATTATATATACTTAAATCAGTAGTTCAAATGATAGACAATCGAAGGTTGAATGACTTAAGAGAAGAAGAATATGAAAAAGAGTTGTACAATCTTAACTTGGAGAATGAGAAAAATTAAATATATTATTGTATACTCATTCCTTTTTAGCTGTAATATGTCTTCATTACTCGACAAGAAAGTTTTTAAAAATATCACTACAGATTCTTTAATCTGCAAACCACAAATAATACATGAAGCAGATTTATCACTACAAGACTTACATAACATAGATAGTAACTTGATTTCAATAAAAAAGACTTCATTTAAAAATGATAATATGTTTATTGAATACTTTTTAAATCATTCAACACCTTATAGCACTGTTAGTTACTTCTGTATTTTTGAAAAAAGCTATGGAACAATCTTTTTCACTAATACCGAAAACCATTCAAAATATGTTCTAAAAAAGATTAATTCACATTCTTTAGAATCATCCGATCCTATTTATAAATATATTGACTCTGTTATCTCTCCACCTCCTTATCAAGAAGAACTTTTTGATAATTCTACAGAGGAAATAGATACAATTATTCTAGATGAGTCATTACTTCATTAGAAGATCATGATATAAATATTAATCCATATTTGATTTGCTATTCAAAAAGAAACTTTGTCATCATTACTTAATTGTATCAGGGAGTCCATTAAATAGTCATTGACATTAATATTTCTTATCAGAAAAATTAGAAAGCACAAAAAAAGAGGCCCTAAAGCCTCTTTCTCAAATATTTCAATGGGTAGGTTACTTACCAATGCAGAACTTACTAACACCACTAAAATCTACTTTTTTAATAGTGTTAAGGCTGTTTTTGGAATTTGAGCGGATAAATAAAGCACAAAATAACTTAGTACTAATTTAGATGATTTTGAAGGTTGAAAAAATATTGATTTTAACAATTTATCTAATCAAGTAATCCTAATTGTTTATACTTAATCCCCAAAACTTCTTTGTATTTTTCTTTCAAACTCTCTGATAAAAAAGACTGATCTAAAGCCTCTAACGCTTTAGAGAAATTCTTTATCATTCTTTTAAAAACACCATTAATCTGCCTTTGATTCAAACCTAATTCTATTCCAAACGACTCAAAATGATCTCTTTTTAATTTCTTTCTCTTTCCTTTTAAAGTTAAAGCTAATTCCTCTTCATCTTCAGGGAGTAATACATTTACATTCAGTAGGTCATAAGCAGGTGCTAATACCCACCCATTAGCTGAATTAATTAATGAGAAGTTTTTCAAATGCATATCATTATTTCCAGTCAAAAAGCTAAAGACTGATAATTCAAAGAAATAGATATTATCTAATAGAGGTTGATTGGAGTACTGATTAATTGCCTTGCCTATTTTTTCCATAGAACTACGATACTTGTCAAATGCTTCTGTAATTTGAAACATATCGATCATGTGGGTTTTCTCTCCTTTTTTAGTCCTATCAACTCTCCTTGTGATATAAGATAATTCACCTGAAGCTAATCGAATAAGACTACATGGAACTGTTGATAAACCATAAGCTTGTGCTATTTTCATAGTCACATGTTCCACCTCTGACATTCCTTCAAACTGTTTTGAAGGCGGCTTGAAAATATAACTCCCTCCCAAAGCATCCAACACTGTAAGTCTTTGATCAGATGTATTTGCTGTTGTTTTGACAACCCCCATAGAGAGTTTTGCTTGAACGCCAGTTATTGTTATACTTCTCTCAACTGCTTCTTTGGCTAACATTTCCATTTCTGAAAATGTATATTCTAATTGGGGTGGTAATGATGTTCCAAAAAAAGATTTACTACACTTTTCATGATAATCTCCTCTCTCTTCAATAGGCTGATAACAATATAAACACTTACTCATCATCATTCTCTTTTTCAGGTAAAATACTCACTGCTCCAATACAATTTTTACAGCATGTCAATAACAGACCCATACGATCATTCGTATTGATTTTCCAATTTTTCGATGCTATATCCAATAACCAACCTTCAGGAATCAAACCTTCAAAAAATGGAAATAACCTATTCTCCTTATATACTTTACTGCACACAGGCATTGAAAAAGTAATGAACTGTTTGGGGAAATTTTGAATATAATCATCTACATATTGAAAGGTATACTCTCCTTCATCAGTTTCCACTAAAATACCTGCAAGTTGTTCCTGATAATATACTTTACCCTTTCTCATTCCCTTCTTCTGCTTTTAACTCACGACTATTTACAGGTGCTAGTTCATGACCGAACATCCTTAATACAAGATTCACCTTGTCAAGATTGAGATTAGTCTTTCCTTGTTCTATTTTTCTTATCACTGTCAAAGCGACACCAGACCTTTCCGCAAACTCTTCTTGAGTTAAACCAGTCTGTTTTCTTCTATGTTTCACAAATTCAGATAAGGTACTCATTATATCTTTTTACATATAAAAATGATTTATTTAAATACTTTATATCTAAATACATATAATTATAATGAAAAGCAATTTTCTATATCCTTTTACATATAATTTAATCAAAATACAAAACTAGGCTCATCTTCGTGGTGAATACAACTTCTTCATAATACCAAAGGATGGAAATATAAAACACAAAGCAATGTTTATATTCACATATTTTGGAATATATAATATTTATTAGAGATAATAAAAGCTCTTAATTCGTCTCATGAAGTCTTTATAATTTCCTGTATACAAACTATACCGCACAAAAAAAGAGACCCTAAAGCCTCTTTCTCAAATATTTCAATGTGTAGATTACTTACCGATACAGAACTTACTAACACTACTAAAATCTACGTTTTTAATAGTTTTAAGGCTGTTTTTGAAATTTGAGTGGACAAATAGTGTACAAAATAACTTAGTACTAATTTAGATGATTTTAGAGATTGAAAAAATATTGATTTTAACATTTTAAATCTCTCTACATGAACCTTATGTATACTTTGTAGATTTTGTATACTAACTTATCAAAACCTTTGATTAAAGCTTATTTAAGCTGTTTTATGAGAGAAGTTAGTATACAATTGGTTGTATACTCCAATGTAGACATTCCACCGGAGCTCTTGTTGTAAAATAACCTTCATCAAATTCAACCATATCTTCCAATATATAAAATCCATCTCTTTTCCCCATTACTTTTCTAATTTTATGCATCATACGCCAAATGCTCTCATATCGAGAATGATTTAGTTGACGTTTGACTTCATTAGCTGAGATCTCTTTCTTGGTCATCATCATAAAAGCACTTGCTAAATACCACTTACGAATTGATAACTTACTGCCATGTATTATTGTTCCACTGCGAAAAGTCGTTCTGAAATTACAAGAAGGACACAGCTACTGTTTAACACCTTTTAACTAATAGTACTTCTCACAACCATATTTTTTAAAAGGTAATCCCTTCTTTTTCAAGAGTTGACTTAAAGTGATTAATGCAGGATTGATCTTCAGGAAACCTTTCTGTAAATTCTATTATTTCCATAACTTCTAATCTAATTTCTGAAACTAAATTAGAGGTTCAGAACTAGTCTTAATAAGTACTGTTACTTAAGCGTGTAAGCATACACATATTTGCATCATCAACGAAAGTAAGTTGATTACATTGATTAAAATATTGACGTATTTAAACAGAACCTATGAGAAATTGAAACCTATACAATATAGTTGTCAAATTAAAGCTCGCTAATAAAATAATAGTAGTCACGAAAGTTCATTTCGAAACATTAAATACACATGTGAGATCTTCGGATCGTAGAAGGCGTGAATCCTCTTAAGATACAGTAGCCTTTGTATTGATTAACATGGGCTTTTTTATTTTTTCACTCATTTATAGGGTTTTTGCTTTTTTATTTCACTTTTATAAGTGGAGGTATCACAGTGATATCTATCTGAAAATGAATTGATATGCTGACAAGATTAACGAAAAGAATAATAGTAGGTCTCATGGTTTTCACAGCAATGATCTTAACAACAGATACATTTGCTCAGAACACTTATGATGTTGAAATCAAAAAAGATCCAATTTCGCCATATGGAAATAAATATAATGTAAAAGTCAAAAAGAGAAAAGAATGGTACGATGTCGGTCCAAATAATAACGATAATAACCAAAACAGTGGTCTCCTTAAATATGATAGTCAAGATTCAGAGAATATGCAACGCCAAGCAGATCAATTTGGGAATATAATTAATGGGCATAGTAGTAAGACTTCACATCTAACTGATAAGCAATACCACGATAGGTATCACGGTCATAATAGATGTAATAGATATTGCCCATACTATAAACGACCGGAGAAGACAGATTACACTCCTATTTATAATGATGATCGTAGCCTAAATGCTGTTTATTTAGCAGGTGGAGGAAAAGACTATTCAACGACATATGGGATTGGATTCGTAGGAGATAATGTAGCGATGGAGTTATTATACTTCAGAGACTTAGGAGAAAATGATAGATATGGTTTCATGATTAATATGGGTGTAGCTATCCCTATTACAAAATGGTTATATGTAACTCCAATGGTAGGTTATGGTAGTATTAATAGAGTGGAGCCATATAATAGTTCTCTCAGACATACTTTTAACTATGGTGTAAAAGGCTATCTGCGTATTGGTAGTGTATTAATAGCTGGCGGTACAACTAAAGTGACACCAATTTCATTAGGTATCGGTATGACATTTTAAACAAAAAAGATAATGAAACAGATAATAACTACAATAACACTTTTTTTATGTTTGACTTTTACTGCTAATGCCCAGTCTTATTCATTTGAATTTACAGCACAGCAACATATGATCTATAAGAATTATGACTTCGATAGACCATCTCCGGTAAGTACTGAGCTCGTTAGTATATATTTTCAAAAACATACTAATCAGACTACTTATTTTGTTACATTTTGGATTGGAAATAAGAAGATGCTTGATAATATGTTATTCGATATCACAGGTACTGACAGTCAAGGTAGAATAATATTTAAAGATATGTATGGCAATATGAAATTCTTAGTGAAGTTCAAAAATAATGGGAATTTAGATCTCACTTTTATAATGGAGAGTGGGAGAGACGAATTGATGTTCGTATTTGGAAGAACATCTGTAGAAGTTTATTAATCAAGAAATAAAATGACAAGACAATTCAAAAAAGGTCATATACTATTTATTCATCACAGAGAAACTACACTTGTGACTAGAATATTTATGCTTAGTAAAGAAGATACTGAAAGTGCTTACATGAAGTAGGATGCAATGCTTATGCAGAATCCATATCTCCTGGAGAATGAGATAAAAAAGATCATATAGTACCCAATTATTTTTTGGGATAACAAATCATTTTACGAGCTTAAATTGATCAATATTTAAACCTATATATACCTCTTAAAAATCTCCTTATACACCTCATCTCTATCTACAGGTGGGTATACGGTCATAGTCATCGTAATATGAAGGATTTTCAAATTGGAAATACACAAATGATATGTAATCAATTGGGTTATGTGCAACTAGGGGAACATAGAAATTTTGATGTTGAAAAAGTAATCGAATTATAAACTTTCATAAAAAGTATGAAATACGAAATAGAGCTAAAGAAATAGGCGGTTTAACTTAATATATAATCAGTTGTTTTCAATACATTTTTGATTTACAACAGTATGCAATTTGTCCCGTTTTTTTCATAAAAAACAGGACAAAAATATATCATAAATATAAAATACTGCACAAAAAAAAGAGGGGTAAAACCCTCTTTCCTATATCATTAAAGCTATTTTTTTAAAAACTATTCTGCCAATGCAAAACTTAATAACACCCTTAAAATTTACATTTTTGATAGTGCTAAGGTAGTTTTTGAAATTTCTACTATTTCAATATGAATATTTCAGATATATCTTTCCTTTATTTCATTCCATTTATTTGAAACACGTTCATTATTCTTATGAAAAATACTTGAATTTAAATGCGTATTCGCCCATGCCTGAGTAGTATTATACTCCATTATTAACCTTAATAACTTAGGAACATCATCTTTTCTCAAGTTCTTATGACCAATGTTATCTAAAACAGTTCTAAATAAATTATTAACCTTCTTGACACCTAAATAATAGAAAATCAGAATAACATATTGAGAAAGTATAATAATAGGAACACTAATTTCTATAGCAAACCTTATTAGACCTTTACCTCCATTTGAAATAATCGATATAATAAAAATCATCAAGAGTGGTATATAAAGATATAATTTCCTCTCCAACATTTTAGATAAGGTACCTTCTGTATGATATGAACTTTCATAAGTGTTCAAAGCTAACTTTTTCATACCTAGACTCATTTCTTCATTGTTGAAGTATCCTACAGTATTATCATCGCTTAGTGTACTTCCAAAAGAATTATCAAATAGGTCTACCCTTCTATTATTTTCTAATAAATGAAATCTTATTTTGATGAACAGGTTTAATACCAAATAAAAAAGCATAAAACTATTACTTACATTGAGCGTAACATTTAATAAATCATCCTTAATAATTGGGTGCTGTTTTTCGAAAAATATTATGTAAGTCCATTTTACAATAATTGAAGAAGCTGATATTAGCAAAAATATAAATGACAACAAGTCAATAAAATCTATTCTCTTATATGAAATATCAAACGGTACTATTCTGCTCATCTTTTAATTCTAATTTTGGAAAGTTGTTACCAAATACTTCTTGCCAGATACTTATTGCTTTTGGAAGATCATAATTAAATAATTCGGCATGTAATGCTTCATTTATCTTACTTGCTGACCAAATTGACTTGTCACTTATTATTTTTTTTCTTTCTTCATTCAAAGAGTTTAAATCTCCCTGAAAGGTACTTTCAGTATATAATGGATAATAAATATTATGAGATAAATACTGTAAAAAATCTCTTAAATCATATACAATATCATCAGACAAACTTTCTTTCATTTGAGAATATTTTATCACAAAATTTTCAAGTAAATAAGAACTAATCGTATCATTAGGCAAATGAATTTTACTCCAATATTTTACGGTACGTACTAATTGAAGTAACTTTCCATTTTTAGCTTGATTTTCAGTAGTTATTCGAACTTGATCAACGCTTGGATTTGTTTGTTTCCACCCCCCTTCTCCATTTGGTATAAGATATAACCCTGTATCAGTATAAAAACATGGAACAATATCAAAAACCCATTCATAAGATGTTAAAGAGAGTGTAGCTGCTTCACCTCTTCTATGTAGGTCTGCATTTTTATACTGACTAATTTTCGCTAAAGAGTTCTTAACTTTTTCTATTACTTTCCTTGAATTAAGTATTCCATCGTCAGATAAACTTTTTAAACGATGACTTGAATTGACAGTACTGATAACATAATGATCATCAGAAATTTTAGTATAGAATGCATTGTCAGCAGTAAAACAAAAAAATAAGTCAATATCATCAAGTTCTCTAATTTTTGTTTTCCTTTGGAAAGATCCAATATTTAGCTGTCTAGCACCATACCTGAATGGGAATGATAATGATTCATCTAGTTCAAGTTTATTTAGTTGTTCAATCAACCAATCTCTACTTGCTAAGGCTTTTTGAGTACGACTTGTTTCAATGTTTACAACATCTCTATGAAACTCATGAAATGCTGATTTGATTGTTTTTGGCATTTAGTATCTATTTATTTAGCTCATATAAGACAGAGAGCCTACCTGTTGGAAGTTCATTTTTGGGTATTTCCGAGTAATAGATTAATTTTGAGGTCCTAAGTCTTAATTAATCGTTTGAGTTAGGTAGAACTTCCTACCTGACCTAACGATTAATTATTTATCAAAAACCTATCTTTTATTATATTTTAAGTTATTTTAAGACAAAAAGTCATATAAAACTTACACGATGTCAAATTTGACAGCAAAATACTGACAAATTTATCAACAATTAGAAAGGCATTACATATTAATATAGACTATTTGTAAGATAAAGTCATTAATTATTGATACTTTTTAAAATTCTCCGCCTGCTCAAATATCTCCTTATAAACCTCATCTCTATCTACATGAGGATATTTGTACTTATGTAGTAGTAAGATTAAAGCTACTTTGAGTTCAGCTTTTATATCATCTCTTGTGTTCCAGACGGTGTAATTGGCTTTATCATCTACTACCAGTTTTACCTTTTGTGCAAATGCCTTTGTTTGGTCTTCAGGTGTATATATCCATTATACCCCTTTATTCGTTTTTAAAGTTTTATTCACTTCTTTCAAAGCATCTCTAAAACCTCTTTCCATTTTAAGCATTCCGTCTACCATAAAAGAGGTCATATTAGACCATTCGTCCTTATTAAAAACATTTGTAGTAGCGTCTTCATACTTTACTCTGTATGCTCTTTTCCCTTCTAAGCGTTCCCAAGTAAAACGAATACCTGCTTTTTCCTCTATTGTTTCCTTTTGCTGATATAAGAAATCGAAAATCATCTCGTTTTCTTCAGCTGTTTTTGCTCTATCAATATACAATTCTACCCTCGCGTATTTTTTTGAAATCACAGAATTATAACCTACCCCTCTCACTCCAGAACTGGCACCTATCCAATGGTAGTCACTTGGACTTATATTCTGATACAGTTTACTGACTTTGTTTATTTCTACGATGTACTGTGTCCAAAACTCTCGCCTTAAAAAATGTCTATGCTTCTTTTCTTCTTTTGAACTAATATCTTCTTGTGATTTTTCAGCCATCTTAATAGAGTACTCTTCTGCTTCTTTCATCGGTATAATCTGCTCTATATTTAGAAATAGCTGATCGTTCAATTGATAAGGTGTAGTTTTAAAGCATTGAACACGCAAATTGAAGTTCATCAGCCATAAAACAGTTGACGTTACTTCTTTACGAAAATTAGCAGCTATCATAATGATTCTTTGTGAGGCTCCTTGATTGATAGATATCTCTTCTATATCCTGCCCATTGAAAAAGTCACTGATCTTATCTCCTGCCTTTTCACCTTTTCCGCTTTTATCGAGGTAATTCTGGTAGATGTCTATTACCTGTTTCTTACTTAAACTAGAACAATAAGACGCGTATTTCATCGCTTGCCAAGTGACATCTTTACCACTATCATCAAGCTTATTTTCTATTATTACAAGAGAACCATCTTTATCTATTGCCAACAAGTCTAACCGTTCACGTGTATCGTTAAAACCATCAAACTCTTTCTGTATGATCAATAGTTCTTCTCCTAGTGATTCAGGACGTTTAGCTAACCATTCTTGAAGATGCTCACGTTCTTTGAATCCTAACTCAGAAAAGGACTTCGCTTTTATCTTTTCGATCTTATTATTATCTGTGTTAATCAAATACATAACATTTCTTCATTAAGAAGCCTTCGCCAATTCCTTAGCCAATTGCTCTGTTTGTTGTAATATTTTCTGTGTGGCCAACTTCTGCTGATCTGGTGGGTAACCGAACTTCTTTAACTGCTTTTTGATGGCTAAACGGAGTTGTGCTTTTACTTTCTCTCGCTTCGTCCAGTCTATTTTGGCTTTCTTCTGAATGTTTTCTACAATGACAGATGCGAGTTGCATGAGTGTATCGTCTTCCATTAGGTCTTTAGCACTTTTGTTGTCGGCTAATGTATCATAAAAGGCTATTTCTGTGGCAGACATTCCGAGTGCAATCATGCGTTCTTCTTCTGCTGTGATTTCTTTAGAGAGGGCAATCATTTCCTCTAGAATTTCTACCGCAGAGATGATCTTGTTTTGGTAGCGTAAGATAGCGTCTTGAAGCCTTTCTGATAGCTTTTTCGACTTTGCAATGTTACTCTTTCCTTTAGCTTTTATTTGGTCTGTGAGCAGCTTTTTAAGGAGTTCTATGGCGAGGTTCTTACGTTTCATGTTTTGTACCTCTGCCAAGAAATCATCGGATAGGATGGAAAGTTCTGGTGATTCCATTCCTGCTTCTTCCAAAATATCTACTACGCCATCGGCTTCTATAGAATCCTGTACTAATTGTTGAATTAGTTGTTTAAAGTAGGCGTTGTTTTGCTGCCCTTTTTCGTCCTGATCTAATGGTTCACTTGATGGGTCTAGCTTATCTAATACCGATTTTACGGCATGAAAAAAGGCAACCTGACGCTGTACTTCAATCTTCATTACATCGGGATGAGGTACGGCTAAGGAGTGGGCTTTTACTAATGCCATTACTTGTGTTCTAAAACGTTTGGCTGTACCCTCTTCATCGTGTTCTAAACCTTGAATATGATCTACTGCATCGTTGAGTACTTCAATGCGCTCAAAAGATGTGGCATAATTGGAGTGATAGCGTTCTATGTCAAATGTGCCTTCTCTAAAGAAGTCATTCACTACTTCTAGTTTCTCTTTGACAATTTTTACAGCTTGGTTCTGTGTTTCTACAGGTTCTCCTTTTCCTCCACTTCGAGTATAGTCTTTTGTTGCTTTTTTAAGTTCTGAAGCGATGCCTAAGTAATCGACTACTAATCCTCCTGCTTTACCTGGGAAAACTCGATTAACTCTTGCAATGGCTTGCATTAAGCCGTGTCCTTTCATGGGCTTGTCTACATAGAGTGTTGTGAGGCATGGTGCATCGAAACCTGTTAACCACATATCACGCACAATGACCAATTGAAGTGGATCATTGACATCTTTTACTCTTGCAGCAAGGTCTTCTCTTTGTTCTTTTGTTGTTGCATGTTTTGTAAAAGCTTTACCGTAGCGGTCTTCATCTGTTGGAGCAGAAGTCATGACTACTTTTACGGCTCCTTCATCTAGGCTATCACTGTGCCATTCGGGCTTTACTTTAATAATCTCATCATACAGCTTTACCGCAATTTCTCTACTCATGGTAACGATCATGCCTTTACCTTCTGTAAAAGCAGCTCTACGCGCTGAATAGTGGCTTACAATATCTTCTGCTACTGAACGTAAACGATCGGGGTGTGCAATCAGTGCTTCGAGTTTTGTTGCTTCTTTTTTCTCTTGCTCTACATTGTATTCGTCTGCCAATTTATCGGCTTCACTATCAATATCCACTCCCTCAATCATCTTGATTTTTGCCAAACGACTTTCATAGAATATCGGTACTGTTGCCCCATCTTCTACCGCTTGTTGTATATCATAGATGTCGATGTAGTTACCAAAAACTTCTGGTGTGTTAACGTCTTCTGCTTCAATGGGTGTACCCGTAAAGCCTAAGAATGAAGCATTCGGGAAGGCGTCTCTGATGTATTTTGCAAACCCAAAAGAGATTTTACCTGTGTACTCTCCTGCTTTGTCTTTCTCTGCTTTACCTGTGAAACCATACTGTGTTCGGTGGGCTTCATCGGCAACAATAATTATATTTCTTCTATCGGAAAGCTGAGGAAATTCATAAACGGTTTGCTGTTCTTTATCTTCTTTTGAAATACCAAACTTTTGTATGGTTGTAAAGAACATTCCACCACTATCACGCTTTAGTTTCTGCTTTAAATCGTCGTTAGACTCAATCTGTTCTGCTTTTTGCCCACAACTAGCAAAGGTATTGAACAATTGATTATCAAGGTCGTTTCTATCGGTGAGTACAATGAGTGTAGCATTGTCTAATTCTTGCTCCATCTTCTTACTAAAGAAGACCATAGAAAGCGATTTACCACTTCCTTGTGTATGCCAAACGACACCTGCTTTTCCATCTCCTTTTTCAGAAGAAGCTTGCCTTGTGGCTTCAATTGCTTTCCTTACGGCAAAGAATTGGTGGTAAGCAGCAATCTTTTTAATGACTTGAGTCCTGATATCGTGTTTGCCATTTTCAAGTTCTATAATGTCTTTTTCTTTTTCAAAAACGGTATAATCACGTATCAGTTCAAGAAGTATATCTTTCTGTAAAAGACCTTTGGTAATGACTTCTAGTTCTGGTTTATTCTTGGCGGCTTCTGTACTGCCATCAATACTTTTCCATGGTAAAAACCGACTGTAAGGTGCGGTTGTAGAACCTGCCATTGCTTTCACTCCATCAGAAATAATCATGAGGGTGTTGTAATGAAACAGCTTCGGTATTTCTTTTTTGTAACGTTGTAGTTGGTCGTAGGCTGTTTTAGTAGTTGCACTTGCATCTGTGGGTCTTTTTAACTCCACCACTACTACAGGTAAACCATTTACAAACAGCATAACATCGGGTCTACAATGGGCTACATCTATGACTGTAAACTGATTGACTACCTTCCATTCGTTATTTTCGGGGTGAATGAAATCTACATAATAAATACGGTGTGTGTCTTCTTCTTCGCTACCTTCTACCGCATAACCACCTATCAGCAGTTTGTAAAATTCTTCGTTGGTTTCTACTAACTGTTCGTGTTCTTGAAGGTTGAGCATGGCATCTAAAGCTTCTGTCAACTGATGCTCTGGAGAGTGTGGATTGATGCGTTTTAACGCTTGCATCAACTGCTGCTTTAAGACTACTTCTTTGTAGCTACTTCTTTCTGTATTGTCTGTGTAGTCGAGTTCTAGTTCAGACCCTTTGAGATAGTCAAACCCTTGTTGTTGCAAAAGCTTGATCATATCTTGTTCGATGTCGTCTTCGTATATTTTGGTAGTTGTTGGCATGGCTAGTTATTTTTTTTCACAATTGTCAATGATACTTCTAATTTTTCGACGAGCATTATCCCACTTTTCACTTGACCAAGAAGATTCTACTAATTCTTTTTTGTAAGATTTTAGAAGCTTAACTAGCTCTTTATGAAAAATATGAGCATTAACCGTTTTTGTACTTTTTTGATATAATTTCTCTCCGTCCTTTCTAGTAATTTTAAAACCCTTGTATGTTTCTCCTTGATGCAAAACTGCATTTCTTACAGATGAGTATATGTTATCACTTAAAAAAGTTAATAGTTTGTTGTCAAGATTTTTAGCAAAATTAAATACCTTATTGAAAGCTTCATGACCTTTACCAATTTCTTCAGTCCGATCTGTTCCTTCTAAAAAAGAAGCCAAAGATTCTATACACATACAACAGGCTGCCATTTGTAAAAAGCCATGTTTATATTCTCTTTTAAAACTTTCATCTTCCGTTTCATAATCAAATAGCTTGAGAAAACGCGTGTAAAGTCTTAGATAAATATATTCAGCTATCTTTTCTTTTTCACTTTCTTTCTCCAATAAAGAAGCAATTTCTGACATTGTAACTTCTTTAGGCTCTTTGTCTTTTGTATTTTCATAATACCTTACAAAAAGTGTTGATTCTAGTATTTCATTTTTCATTTGTTTAGTAGTTTCTTCATTTCTTCATTAGGCGTTCTATACTCCTTCTTCTTATCAATACCAGGGTAAGTATAAAGCATGTCATTAAGACGAGTCAATAAATCTGTTCTTGATGTTGCATCTTCTAAGAATAGAGGAAAAGAGAACATTACCTCATTCATTATTCCTAATACTCTGCGTGAGTTGGTTTTACAGATTGATGTAGATGTTGACTGTTCTAGGTAATTATTTACACTCGCTTCCTCATAGCCACACCACAATAGATCTTCTTGCAATTGTAGTCTAAACTCTTGATCTAAGTTCTTGATGGTTTTGACAGTAGCATCTGGAAGAAAGGTCATGTACAGTGTTTCCGAGTGTATAAACAACAGTCCTTTCTTTCTACCTAATGGAAGAAGGTTAACATACCAATTGTTCTGACCAACATCTGGTTTCTCTTTCGCTACCTCATGATATTTCTTTGCCTTTTCTAAGACTTTTTGTGTGCAGCTGAAAATCATTTGTTTTGATCTAGGTTTAGTCGTTCTACAAGTTTGTCTACCCATTCTTTGAAACGTGGACATTGAGATAGAATCTCTTCCATGGTTAGGTCATCAAAGATAAGATCTCCATGTACTGTTTTTTCGTAAGGGTCTAAAATACTGTCTAGTCTCTTTGAAGGTGCCGTTTGTGGGCTATTATTAATGTCTTCAGGATTGGTATATGCCTTAATAATCGCACTTACCGCTTCTTCTTGTTCCTTAGTATCTACGGCATTATGTAATACTTCTTCAGATGAAAACATTAAAGCTTCTAATTCGTGCTTTTGTAGATAAGGAATAAAGTCTGAACTACCGATTTGATCTGCCATACCGTCTTCAATTTCCTTGATCCTTTGGACATCATCGCTATGGTTGGGAAAGGAAGTTGGTAAGCCATAAAAGTCTAACAAGGTGGTAATGATCACATTTCCTGTTGCCTGTACGCGCTCTACTTCGTTCTTGAACTTTTCAAAAGACCCAATTCCTCCTTTCTTGTTCTTCTTTACGTTGGTAGTTATTGTAATGGCTTCAATACTGCCGGCATGCCCTGTTTGTGCGTATAGATAAGGAATCATCTTTTTATTAACAAACGATATTTCTGTCGCTCCTTCTACTATAAAAACTACTCTTTTCATACTTTATAAAGGTTGACCACCAATAATGTTTTTCTCCCAAACTTCTCCCATGGTATAGTCTTCTAACCAAACGCCTAACTTCTCTTTGTCAAGCGATTTAAAAGTCGTTGCCTTGCCTTTTCTATCAGCAACAATAATATCTTCTGGCTCAAAGTTATTGACAAGGTTGACCGATTGTGTAGAGATAATAATCTGTGACTTTTTTGAAGCAATACGAATTAGTCCTGCCAATTTATTAATGGCTACGGGATGAAGCCCCAACTCAGGTTCATCTATAATGATGGTAGCGGGTGGTTCGGGTTGCATAAGAAGTGTCACTAAAGCAATAAAACGGAGTGTACCGTCTGAAAGGTGATAGGCATTAAAAGTGGTATCTATACTGCCCTTTTCTTTCCACTCTAACTTGATGTACTCTGGAGATAACACCAAAGGTTCTAGTATAAAGTGATCAAAGAAAGGGGCAATAGATTGTATCAGCTTCTCTATACGACGGAAACTCTTTGGTGCTGTCTTTTTTAGTCGATATAAGAATGCAGGCAAGTTACTTCCGTCTTTTTTTAGTTTACGGTTATCGTTGACTTCGCAAGATTGCTTTAAAGGTGAAGTATCTCCTGTGTCGTGAAAATGGAAGACTTCGAATTGTTGGAGGAAAGGATTGACATAAGAAGCTTGTCTATCTTTCGCTTGTTTAAAGGTAGACTCTTCCATTAGTGTATTACTATGCTTTTGGTGAAATTTTGAAGCACCACTATAAAAGTAAGTATCGACAGACTGCACCAACAGTTTCCCTTGTGCTTCTTGTAAAGTAACATGAAAGCTGTTCATCTTTTTACCATCATCACCACTAAAAAGGATCTCAAGAACGATCTGTTGAGTATTCTTTACGCCAAAATGTAAAAGTGCATTTGCTCTCCCTTTACTTTCTACATACGTTTGAAGGTTCATTTCGTAAAGATTTCTAAGAAGCGTAAATGAGGAAATAAAGTTACTCTTCCCAACTCCGTTACCTCCTATGAGTAGATTGATTGGTCCTAACTTTACTTCCTGATTTTCTATCGACTTATAGCCTCTTATCCTTATGCTTCCAATATTCATATCCTATCGTTCCAATTTTACACTAAGGTACCACTTTCTAAATTAGTTCACTTCCACCTCTCCACTCATTAGCTTTGGTAGTAAGGTGTCGCGGAGGTTTGTGAGGTTTTGGATTTCTGTGTGATTATTTATCGTTTTTTGAAGTAATCCATCTAGCACATTACCTAAATGATACATCATTCTAGAAGGAGGTATTTTTACCATTGATTCATTAAGGTGCTCCCTTTTTATATGCCCCATTGTTGTCGCTTTATTAGCTGCGATATGAATAAACCTATCAAGATGGTATTTTGTCCACCAAAAGTAAAACCACTTTGGATATTCGTCTGATGTAACTTTGAATAAATGTTGGTTCAAGACACATTGTTCACCATTCCAAATCTTCACTAATAGAGTACCAGACCAAGAAAAAATCACATCTCCATTGTCTATGAGATACTTCTTGTCAATACTCTTTGACGCCATATCTGTATTTGTAGTTATGCCAGAACTTAACTCCCGTATTTTTAAAACAGGAATCTTATCATCTTCACTTTTAGGTGGATATTTCTGACAAGCAACACCATTCATATAAGATGCAATATCAACTAATGAACCAACTCTCCACCCCTCAGGTATCTCACCAAGCTCTGAAGCGACCATAGCTCCACCACTCGACTTATAAGGTTGTCCTGCTTCATTGGGAAACTCGAAGTCCACGAACCAACGCTTGAACAGGGTTTGTGCCATGTTCTCTAAGGTGGTGTTTTGTTGGCGGAGGAGGTGGATTTTTGATGTCAATGCATGAATACTATTAACTATCGCATCACTTTCATCTTTGGGAGGAATAGGTATTGGTATTTCCTTTAAGGAGGTAGTTGGTTGTCCAATAGCAGGAACTCCTGTTTGAGATGTATTTCTTAATAAGAAATGCTGGCCAATTCTAGATTTCAGATAGTAAAACACATATTCTGGACTAACTATTTCCTCATTAACAGTAAGCTTCATTCCTGATTGAGAAACAACGTATCTAGGATATTTACTATCTATTGGAATCATTCCTACTTGACCAATTGTTCCTCGATGAGTTAGAACTATATCTCTACGATAACAAATACTATTTCCTAAAGAATTTGCTTTTTCATCAGTTAAATAGACAAAATTATCATCATAAAACTGATAAGCATTCATATTTGCACCTCGAATTACAGGTACTCCTTTATCGACAAAATTATCACTCTTAATGTTTGAACCAAAAGGACCCATTGCTATTGCTCCTTTTTTATCAGCTTTTATCTCATCTATCGTTAAAACGTTCCAATGTGAAGGAATCCTTCCAACTTCTGTTTCTTTATGCTCCATTATTCTTCAAAGATTATATACTGAAACCAATTTTAGAAAGAGATTCTTTAATCTTTTGATCTAGCTGTTCAGCCTCATCCATTTGCCCTCTAAGCTCATCCGTATAAGTCTTCATCTTCTCATCAAAAGGAATCCCATCATCCTCTTCATCAGGAATACCGACGTAACGACCCGGAGTTAATACATATTTATGCTTTTGGATATCTTCTATCTTTGTAGTTTTACAGAACCCTTTCACATCTTCGTAGCTTTCCTCTTTCTTCTGCCAAGCATGATACGTTTCCGTCACCTTATCAATATCTTCCTGAGCAAAAGCACGGTGTGTACGGTCTTCCATATACCCCAATTCCGAAGCATCAATAAAGAGTGTTTCTCCCTTACGTGGTTTATCACGATGTAAGAACCAAACACAAGCAGGAATACCCGTATTAAAGAACAACTGCTTTGGAAGCATCAATACACACTCCACCAAATCGGTGTCAACCATTTTCTGACGTATTTCTCCCTCACCACTCGAATTAGAAGAAAGTGAACCGTTTGCCAATACTACCGCTGCTCTACCTCCCGTAGGATTAAGGTGATGAATGATGTATTGCATCCAACCGAAATTGGCATTACCATTAGGAGGTGTACCTAAACTCCAACGTGCATCATTTTGCAACTGATCTACACCCCATTCTTTCTGATTAAACGGAGGATTCATCAATACAAAATCAGCCTTTAAATCTTTGTGGGCATCACGCAAGAAAGAACCTTCCGCATTCCACGCCACATTGCCCCCTTCCATACCGTGCATGGCAAGGTTCATTCGGCACAGGTTATACGTAGTTTGGTTGCTCTCCTGACCATAGACCACAATATCATCTACATCACCATTATGTTTCTGTACAAACTTTTCAGACATAATAAACATACCTCCTGAGCCACACGCTCCATCGAGAATACGTCCCTCGTAAGGTTCTATCATCTCTACCATCATCTGTACAATAGACTTTGGTGTATAGAACTGTCCACCCTTCTTACCTTCCGCAGAAGCAAACTCCCCTAAGAAGTACTCATAAACGTGTCCTAATAGGTCTTTCTTCTTCTCTAGTGTTTCGCCCAAACCGATGTTAGAAAAGAGGTCAATCATACTAGAAAGGGTATCTTTATCGAGGTTATCCTTACCGAACACCTTCGGAAGTACCCCTTTTAAATCGCCATTTTCAGCTTCAATAAGCCCCATAGCGTTATCCAGTACGTTACCGATATTACCTTGGCGGTCATTATCGTTACGATCTGTATATTCTATAGATGTTTTAGTCGCATTGGCTTGTATAAACTGCCAACGTGCTTGTTCAGGAACGAAAAAGATACTCTCTGCAAGGTATTCGTCTCTATCTTCTGCATCATCACCGTCAGCCTCTAATTCTTGGTATTTCGCCTCAAACGTCTCCGATAGGTACTTGATGAAGATCAAACCTAAAGCCACGTGTTTATATTCTGCTGCATCAATGTTCTTACGCATCTTATCTGCTGCTTTGAAGAGTTGTTTTTCTAAGGGTTCTTTTTCTGCTACTTTCTTTGCCATATATCACCAGTTTACTATAGTCTTTTTTAAAGAAATAAAGATACACAGTTTGTAGAATAAAATATTAAAGCAAGACCTGTTTTATTAGATGTTACTTTAATATATTTAAGTTTTATATACACTATGTAGACTAACGCTCAAAAACATAAAAACAGACTCCCCTTTCGAGAAGTCTGTTCCAAGTTTAAAAACAACAACTTATTATTCTACATCAATATCTACCCTCCTTCTTTTTCTCTTTAACTTATAATGGTATTCTGTAAAACCACCCTGTAGCGTTTCTTCAAGTTCTGCTTCATCAGTAGTTTCTTCAAAAACTTCTTCTTGTTGCTCTAATTCATCATGAATTAGTTCTTCTTGTTCTTGTAGAATGCTTTCTTTTCGTGTTTTAGTAAACTTTAATGTTAGATTTAGCATTTTTATAAAATTTAAATATGTGATTTGATTTGTGAAATTACTGCTGTTGAAAAGTGAAAATGCACTTCTTCTAAATGTTCATTTTCATCGAACTTCCTTAACCCTTTTTCAAAAGAATCTGAAAGTTTTGAGACCAGCTTATACTCTTCCTTAAAAGTTTTATAGAGCAATGGAGATACTGACACTTCATTATTCCATTCCCATAGAGTATTGAAAGAATGTAATAATTCTTCATGTTCAAGTGGCTTATTGTTCAATTCCAAAACTTCTTCAAAATGTTCAGACAATTCCTCTTTTAGCCTCATCTCTTGGTCACGAAGTTCTATTGTTCCATTCAATTGATATGCCTCCAACTGACTATTTTCTAGCTTCTTTTTGTAACGAGATAATTCATCTTGCATCTTAGCTATCTGCTTTTTCATTGCTTTTGAAGTCTTCTCTTTTTTAGATTTCTTTTTCAACTTCTTTTTGCTAGAAATTGATCTGTATTCATCTTGGAGCAATGTGTTTTCTACTTCTTCTGTTCCCTCCAATAATTCATTTTCTTGTTGGGTGTTTACACTTCTGATAATCTCCCCTACTTTTGCATGAGACAGACCGACTTCTGCCCCAATTTTTCTGTACGACATTCCTTCTGCATGAAGGGCAATAATTTGCTTTTGTAATTGTGTTTCCATAATGATTAAAATTAGTTTTGCTCTTTTAAAGCTTGTTTAACTTGTGAGGGATTGAACCCCAGACTACATAGTTTTCGCATATCTCTGCATCCCTTGTCAATTGCATCTATAAGTGCCTCTTCTTTTTTAAGAATGGATGATTGATGTGGTGCTTCGGTACTATGATGACCGTATTTACCGTGTGGGTTTTCTTGTTCTATGTCTTGTGCTTGTAGTTCTTGATGTAGTGTTGTAAGTGCTGTTTTCCAATTCGGCTTTATTTTCACCAAAGTATTCAGTTCTTTAACTGATTGATAGCGATAGTAAACAATGAACCAATAACCGAATACGATGCCTAGATCAATGAGAAGGAATAAAGCTATTAATATTAACCTCGGTTCTTTACTCTCCTGATAAGCACTTTCAAGTTGTTCCTGATAGTAGTTATTTAATACCTCCTTATCTTTTTGCAGGTTAAGGTCAATCATTCTTAATCGATCTTCATATTGCAATACTCTAAGGTTTTCTTCCTTTGTAAGCATTTGTCCCCATCTAGATTTACTCGCTTTATCTAATTGCGCCAACTTCAATTCATAAAAGCTTTTCCTTAGATCTGCTGAACTATCAAGGGAAGTTATTTTCGCTTGGTAGTTCTCTGTTATTTCTGTGGTATCAAGCTTTACTTCTATATACCACTGGTCAATTCCTTTACAGGAAAAATAAACACTTCCAACACTGAAAATTATAGAAAGCAGTAGTAGTAATCCTATCGGTTCTTTTCTATATTTTGATGCAAATAAAGATGCTATGTTTACTGATTTTGAAATCTCCCAAATAAGAACAATTGGAAACGAAACCCATAAAGAAACTACAGGACTTAATAGTAAATTAAAAGTGGATTTTACAAACCAAAACCCAGAACACATACTTAAAATTGGAAGTATATATGTTAGTATTTTTACTGTTCCATAAAGTGCCTTATAACGAACTCCATAAGGTCTTGATTCTAATAATTCCGCATAGCTATTTACCTTTTGAATATAGCTTGCCAATTCAACTTTTTTCATCTTAAAATATTATTTTATTGTTATTTATAATTTGCTTACTTCCCCATTCTATTAATGAGATGATTACTTTATCAAGCATTGGATATCCACCTGTATTACAACCACTTACTGTGTTTTTTATATCCATGAAAGAATACGGATTTCCACTCTCAAACAATGGTCTATACAGCCCTACAATGTTTTTAGGATGAAGTAATAAATCATTCCCAAAGCGTTTTTTAATACTGTTTATTACCTTTTTATCGTTTAGTATTAAATCGGCTAAATCAGAACCATCTTTAATGGCTTCACCTATAGTTGACAACTGTATATCCACTTGAAATTTCAGTTGAATATCCATTGCTTTTTCTTTCCAAAGCTTCCGAGAATCATCACTAAAATCAGGTATCAGAATCACCTTTCTTCCTATCAATGCCTCTGCTTTTTCAAGGGTTAAACCATTCAATCCTTCTGCTGATAACCATAGATATTCAGGCTTCCAAAGTTCACCTAGTAAAGCCGTTTTTGCGGACTCTACTATAGCAATAGTTTTATCTAAATATTGATTCAAAAGATGCTCACCAAAGAAGCATTGCTTTAATCTGAAATTGGGATTTAGCTTTCCTTCTTTCTTTAAAATACTATGCAACCAATCCGTTGAATATCCACTTTTCACCCGTTTCAATTGCTGGTCATATCGCATGAGCTTTGCAGTTCGAATTCTATTTTGCTTATCAATTTGCCAGAACACAACTGCATCTTGCATAGCATGATCAAATTGGAAGTTATAGGCATTCAAATAATAGAGAGAATGTACATGCCAATAGGCTTCTGTGCCAAATTTGGCTAGTATCGAATTAGCAAATTGATTCTCTCCTTTTTGTTGATAAAGTAACTGACTATCTAATACATCAAACTCCTCCTTAACAGACAGTCTCTTAGGAACTGTAGTAACGTCTTTATTTGTGAATGATGGCTTTTTATGGTAACCGCATTTTTCTTGACGGTCACACCTACCTTCATCATCTTGGAGGTATTCATTAGTTTCAAAATTGAAATACCTTACCAATTTTTTCTTCCCACAATTAGGGTATATCACTTTCTTTGGGGTGTGATCTCCCCTTCGGGTATCCAGACTAATACTCCATTTTTGTTGGTTTAAAAATGTCATTTTTCTATTTTTTATTAATTTTTGGGTGTTAGTCTACATCTTAGTACACACACAATGTAGACTAACTCTTACTCTAAAAACTGCGTTTTCAGTAATGAAATGGGGGATTTCCACTACTTAGTATACAAAATCCACAAAGTATACACTAGGTCTTATTTTTAATGTATTCACCTCTCTTTTCTGTTTTTTGAAGCATCCCTTTCTCTAGTAGTTTAGGAAGTACTCTATTTTTGAAGTTTGAAGTCTTGATTCCTATACTTTCAGCCAATTTATTCAGCTCAGAAGTTGTGATAACTTGGTTATCTGGTATGGTATCTAGGAACTTTTGATGGTTTGTTTGTAAAGACGATTTATCATTCGTTTGTTCTAAAATATATGTTGCTGTTTCAATAAAATAATCACATAACAATTTTGCTTTTTCCATACTTGCTAACGAGATATTTTCAATACATACGCCTAAATCATCTCCATATAGTTGATCTAATACTTCTAATAATAATGCGAAACGAGGCATATAATTTCCTACTTTCTTATAAGCAGAAATAATATTCTCATCTTTAGTCTCTGAAGCTACCTTTATATAATGATTAACACTATGAATAAAATAGAGCATTGCTTCTTTAATCAACGGAATATTTCGTATTTCTTCACCTTGTAACATATCATACAAACTTTCCATTTTTTGATAAAAAGTCTCTAAACAATTACTAGAAAGTTCTTTATCTGAAAGATAATGTACACTCTCATTCTCTGGCATTATAAAAAGAATTCGAAATAAGAAGCCATTTGCACTATTTCCATTTTTTGTTAGTAGAGGTAAAATACTTGGTTGTATGCCTCCAATAATTGACAAAAAAGGATCTTTCACGAATAAATTTTTACCTACACGGTCTACTTCTCCAACTTGTCCATTAAACAAGCTTAAGAAAAATTCAGTATCAGCACCTTGTCTATATTGATTCATACTTTTGATCCAACCTATCAACTCATCTTTATAAAGCACCATAGCATCTTTCGCTAATAAATAGCAAAGTGATTCTTGAGTAGCATCAGAAGTTATTAATCGTTTTCGAGTTGGTTCTTCATTTTCTGCTTTATAGTCCTTTTTTTCTGCTTCACTCATTCCTGCAATAGCATCATTCCACTCTGCTTTCTTTACTTCATAACGTTCAATCTCTTTATCATTAATAGAAGTCAATACTTTTAGAATAATATTTATTGCAGGAGACTTACCTATACTTGAATTTCCAATAATAGCAGTATAGATACTAGGAATAGTGGTCCAACCTTTTTTAACAGTAATCTTGAAATATTTACCCACAATCACACTAAGTACAACAAGTAAAGTCATTGCTGTATATGATATCTCAAATGAAAATACAGCCTGTAATTCCAATAAGAGATCTTGAATGTATTTTGGAAATACATGTAAAGGAAATGGATATTTTACATCTTCTCGCACTGTATTTACAGGCAATACAGTATCTTCTAGGCTTGAAATGTTGTTCAAGTCTACTTTTTTTGGTACTTTTACCATAGATAGAAATTTGTGTAAGACACAAACTTTAAGAGTATAACAACCCCTATTGTTATACTTTTTTTATGCCTTACGGTTAATACTTACATAAATTGATCTAATGATCTACTTGCTTCTTCTTTTTTATCATTCATGAAATAAACATAACGTTCAGTGTTTGCTATATTCTGATGCCCTAGCATTTCTTTAATCGTATAAAGGTCATTACCAGAAGCATGCAACAGCGTACCAAATGTTCTTCTAAATGAATGAAATGTGATTCTTCTTTCAATACCTGCTCTTTGTAAAAAATCATTCAATAGCTTTTTTCTACCCATAAAAGATGCAGGGACATCAAAAATAAATTCTTGCTGACCATTCAATTTTTTCTGATATTCTAAAATTTGATTGACCATCTTGTTTTTAGGAATGAATACGTCATTATTTGTTTTATTCTGCGTCTTCAATAAATGTTGTCCTTCAATATCAGTCCATCTTAAATCTCGAATATCACCACCTCTTAACCCTGAAAAGACACTAAACATACAGTAATTCTTAAAGTTTTGGTCTTGAAAATCAGTTTTCACTAATTGAGTCACTTCCTCCTTTAACAAATAAGGTTGTATCTTTTTTTGGTTAGGAATATTCTTCACTCTAGAAAGTTTCATCTTAGATGATGACAAAACACCATCTTCAACTTTCTCTCTGCAAAAAATCATCATCAAATTAAAATATGCTGAAGCTGTATCTTGATTTATAGCTTCAGCATCTAATAGCTTTTGTCTAAAATCATTAATATGTCGATGAGAAAAGTTTTCAAAAGTCAAATTTGAAGCAAGATGTTTTTTTACCTTTTTAAACATAGACGTCCAATTATCACCTCCTTTTCTTTCTTTAATATACACCTCCAACGTAGGTACAACAAATTGTTTTCTACGCTCATGAACAAAAAGATTCTGAGGATCATTCTGAATTTCTAGTAACCGTTCGGCTCTAACCCTCTTTACATATTCAATAATTCGTTTGTTGTGGTCTTTTTCTTCCTTATTTTTCACTACTTTATGAACAAATGCATTGAGGGATTCTTTTTTTCTAACACCAAAATGGTAAAAATCGAGATATAAAAATAAACGATTACTATTCGCCTTTTTTTTAGACCGAGAACGATAATTTCTAATAGCAATTTTCATTAAAATTCATCATTTAAGCTCTCAACATTATGTTCCTGTAAAGAATCACCTATAGCAATCCATTCTTCTAATTCTTCTCTCAAAAAGAACTTTTTAGAACCTCTTTGTTTAAAAGGAATTTCCCCTTTCCTTATTAACCTATAAAGGTAAGCTCTTGAAAAGCCTAAGAATTCCATTGTTTGTTGAAAAGTCAAGATTCTATTAAAGACAAAACCATTGTCGTTAAATAAGTCTTTTTTTAATTGCTCTACGAATGTTTCATAATCCATTCCTTGCAGAATAATGTTAGTATTTTGTACTCCCATTTTTAATAAAAATTATTACTCTTTTGCTATTCGTGTAATCAGCTAGTTTTTGGGTGAATAACATCAGAGTATGTTTTTTTTAAATTCTGATTACAAAGCAAAGATTGCCGTTTATAGACGCTAATAGAATAACCCTTGTCTCAGACAAGGTGGCTTGACTTTTTCAATTTAATTTATTAAGAGATTGCTTTTTTCATCTAGTTTATCTTTTATAAGAGACATTTCTTCAGCAATCAGTTCATATCTTTTATTAAAATTTTCAGTGGACAGAATTTTTTCTAGTGTTTTTATATCAATTCTAAGCTGATATTCTTTCCCATTCTTGATGTACTCTTCTACATCAATATCTCCTGAATTATTGATCACATTTTTCCAAAAAGGATTCTTTTCTATTCTGCTATAACTCTTTTCTAAATTTTTATTATCAAAATACAACCCTATCAATTTTGCTGACTTTAATTCTTCCGCTCCTACATAAGTATCAGATAATTCTTTATAAAAATAAATGGCTAATGCATTTTCTGAATTAGACAAAGAAGAAGACAAAATGCCTCTTTCAAAATTAATTTCATCTGAGAAATAAGATGTATTGATATTCTTAAAATAAATCAGATTTGACTCTATCACTTTTAAACCATCTTCATCAAAATAATTCTGTTCTGACAACTCAAGTATTTTTTGAAGAACATCAATAGTTACTATTAACTTACCCTGAAGTTTGGTTGCTAGAGATTGTTTCATGGATACATTACTTCTTTTTTCCATCTTGTCTATCAAATCCTCAATTTCTACTTTAATATCTTTTATAAAGAGGTGAGGGTCTAAATAATCCTCATTAACAATAGCTTCTGTACACCATGTATCTAAGTTTTCTGATAATACTTCAAAGTCTAAAGCAAGAGAGTCTAATAATTCTACTACATTCATGAGTTAAATATTTTATTGATATCAGATTTTTTCACATACACTTTTGCCCCTTTCTGGAGCTTACGAATATCATTTCGTTTTATAAGATCATAAAGAGCTTTTGAGGATATTTTATACTTCTTTTCAACTTCCGAAATAGACCAATAAAAATTCATATTATTAGAAAGCTTTGTGGGGGTAGGTTGAATTTTGGATTTCTCTTTATTCAAACGCTTCTGTAAATAGTTTTCAATTTCTGCTTTGGGTATTCGAATATTTTTGGGAGTAATTCTTATTGACTTTAATTCTCCTTCAGCAAGTAGCTTGTACATATAAGTTTTCCCTATACCTAAAATCTCTTTTGCTTCTGATGGTGTCAATAATTCTTTGTGCTGAATATAGACTAAATCAATTGCTTTTGTATCTCTATTCTTTTTTTGTACTTTTCCATCTTTTTTAATTTGCTTATAGTGTTTCTGGTTACAAGAATGAGAGCAATACCTTGTGGTTACTTTCTGAGCTATAAAAGTTTTATTACAATATTGACATCTCTTTTCTATCTGCATTTCCGTATCATGTTTTATCAATGTGTATCATCGTGTATCAATGAGTCCACTAAATCACTATTGAAATTTTGATTAATTTTCAACGGACAAATTGCAGAACAAATATGTAATATCCAAACACAAAAAAAGGGGATTTCTCCCCTTTTTAGTATCATTCAGTATCACTTTCAATGAAGTAAACTTCTAAAAATCCTATTTATTTTCCGATACAGAATTTACTAAATATATTCTCCAATAAATCATCCGTAGTAACCTCTCCTGTAATTTCTCCCAAGTGATGTAAAGACGATCTTATATCAATAGCTAAGAAATCTCCCGTCATTCCCATATCGATACCATTAATTACATCGTCTAATGCTTTCATTGTTTCACGTAACGATTGATAATGACGTGCATTAGTTACCATGGTATTTCCTGTTTGTACTTTATCAAGATTAACCAAATGAAGTGCTCTTTCTTTCAGTTCCTCAACACCAGTACCTTTATCAGCAGATATTTCTATTAAATTTTCAGAGAAAGCTTTAAAGTCTTCTGCTAAACCCGTTGATAACTTATCTAGTTTGTTAGCAACTAAGATATATGGAACACCTAGTTTTTCTAAAGCTTCTACTTCATTTTGAACTTCTGTGAATGTAGATACTGAGGCATCAAACATATACATTATTAAAGAAGCTTGTTTCATTTTCTCATAAGAACGTTGTACACCTATTGCTTCTACTCTATCTTGTGTTTCGCGAAGTCCTGCCGTATCAACAAATCTAAATGTTACACCTCCAATATTTATTTCATCTTCGATAAAGTCACGAGTTGTTCCGGCTACTTCAGAAACAATCGCCTTTTCCTCGTTCAGTAATGCATTTAATAAAGTTGATTTACCTGCATTGGGCTTTCCTGCAATTACTGTAGGCACGCCATTTTTAAGTACATTACCTAAAGAGAACGAATCTATTAATGCCTTAATCACTCGTTTTAACTCATTGATTAAAGCTTTTAAATCATCTCTTGAAGCAAATTCAACATCTTCTTCCGAGAAGTCTAACTCTAATTCAATCATAGAAGCAAAGTGGATTAGTTTTTCTCTTAACTTCTTGATGTCATTAGAAAAACCACCTCGCATCTGTTGCATGGCGGCATCTCTTGATGCATGAGAATCTGCAGCAATTAAATCGGCTACTGCTTCTGCTTGTGCCAAATCTAATTTACCATTTGCAAATGCACGCTGTGTAAACTCCCCTGCCTTAGCATAACGAGCGCCAACTTGCATAAACAATTGTAATAATTGATCTACAATAAATTGAGAGCCATGACACGATATTTCTACCGTATTCTCTCCTGTATATGATCTTGGACCGTAGAAAATTGTAGCTAAAACTTCATCTACAATGGTACCATCTTCTTGACGAATCGTACCGAAGTGAGCCGTATGTCCTGCTTGTTTTTCTAGGTCTTTACCTTTAAAAACCTTATTTACGATATTAATCGCATCGGGACCAGAAAGACGAATTACGTGAATTGCTGACTGTCCTGGTACTGTTGCTAAAGCAACTATTGTATCTAATTCTAACGTGTTATGCATTAGGAGGATATTAATTTCTTCACAAAGGTAAGTGTTTTTAAGTGAAGAGTTTTAAGTTTTAAACAAAGAGCAAAGAGTTTTATACTTCTAGTTGTAGATCATTAACTATAAATGGCTATAAATACAAAAAGCCACCCTATAAATAAGGTGGCTCAACTTGTATATTTTTACAGAATATTATTTGATGATAATTGTTCCGTTTTCGTCTACCGAATAGTCAAAATCTACTGCTTCAGACATTAATTCTATTACTACATCAAAAGATTTGTTTTCGAATGTACCAGAGAATTTTCTGCTTTTTAGAGCTTCGTTCTGAATAACAATTGTTTTGTGGTATGCTTTAGAAAGTACTTGAATAGTTTCCTCTAAAGTTTGACCATTAAAAGATAAATGAGATTGCATCAGTTTAGCTGCGTTTAACTCATCACTTTCTCCTTTTAAAACTTCACCACCTTTAAAGTATCCTTTTTGATCTTTAACTAAAACAACATAATCTCCAGAAGATTTATCTTCAAAACGAACTTTACCAGTAACAACATCTACTTGATCTTGTGTTAAATGGAAAGATGTTCCTAAAACAGTTGTTGTAGCTTCAGAAGTAATAATAGAAAATGGGTGTTTTTCATCTCTTTCTACTTCAAAAAAGGCATCTCCTTTTAAAGAAACTACTCTATCTCCTTCTCCAAAATCTTTAGGGTATGTTAAAGCACTGTTTTTATTTAACCACACCTGAGTACCATCTGGTAACTCAACTGATGCCATAGCATTTGTTGCTTCTAAAGTAATTTGATCAGCTCCAGATCCAAAATAGTAAAAAGTAGAAAGACCTACAGTTAACAATATTGCTACAGCTGCTGCTATACTTCTTTGGAAACTCCACATAGAACGTTCTACTGTACCTGTTTTTGCTGCAGGTTTAGATACTTTCAATGTTGGCTTAGGAAGTTCAACTTCTTTTGTTGCCTTTTCTTCTTCAGAAATATTCATTCGAAGTAGCATTTTGGCCATTGCAGCATTCATTTCAGTCGCATCAACATTACGTTTTTGCTTCTTTCCTAATTGCTCCGATGCGTTCCAGATATTTACTACCTCTTTTTCTACACTTTCAGTCTGATTAGATAAAGATACTGCAATTGAAGTCTCTTCAGACTCTACTTCCAAAATCTTTTGCCAAATCTCACCTACTTTGTCATCTAAGAATTTCACATCTACACGATGTTGCTTCTCTTGACCTATAGCATTGGATTGCTTCCAAATTGCCGTTGCTTCAGATAGAACGCCTTTAAATGTCGTGTCAGTTGTAGCAATTTTTTTAGCCGTTTCAACAGCTTCATTATCACCATCAAGACATCTAGCAATCAGCGTCCAATCAATGTTAATTTCCTTATCCATAATGTATCGGATAAAATGTTACTCGTTATTATCTTTATTTCGTAGGAGCCTTATATTAAGGTATAAAGCTATCCTATTATTTAACTCCACAGTAGAATCGTCATTCAAAATGATCTTTCTATATTACAGACAATTATATGGTATGAGTGGACAAAATTATTTTAAAAAAAATTACCTGTAGTTAAAACATGAATTATCAATCCGATAACAATGCCCCCACCTACAGCCATTAAACTTGGATCCACAAATCCTTTTAACTGTTCTCTTAACTGTTTTAATGCCAAACCAATTTGATAATGTACCGTCCTAACTGGTACATCTAATGTGTCTGCAATTTCTTTATACGTTAAATCTTCAAACCTACTCATTTTAAAGATTTCCTTCATTTTATCAGGTAAACCTTCAATTGCTGTAGATAAGCGTTTTTCTAATTCAGAAAAATGATATGCATCTTCTGTATCATTAGAAGAAACTACCATTGTTTCTGCAACACCTTTTTGGTATTCACGTTCAAAGTTTCTCCTTTTCAAGAAGTTAAGCGTATGATTTCTTGCCGCTCTATATAAATACGCTTTTAATGATAAATTAATATTTAAGCCTTCTCTTTTTGTCCAGAAATTAACAAAAATATCCTGTACTAACTCCTCGGCTGTTTCCCAATCTCTTACCATTCCATTTATAAAATTTAAGATGGCTTGGTAATATTCTTTTGTTATGTATTCCCATGCTAATCGGTCACCGCCTTTCACAAGGTTAATAAGTTCTTCTTCTTCTATTTGATCGAATTCCATTTATCTATTCCTTATTCGACTTAAAGAGGACAACACTTACCCTCAACTTTTACTTATTAAATATATTCAAAAAAATGAGTTTAATAAACTCTGCAGCACTATTTAGTATCAGATTAATAAGAGTTTAGTAAAAAACATGAATGATTTAGATTGAATATATCTTGTTAATTAACAAATGACCTCGATTTTATCAAAAATTATCTGAGATTTTTTTCTCAATAGCTTAATAAAAGATTGATATTTTTAAGCTACTGCTATCATAATTTCCTTTCAAATAACATCAAAAAACATAAGATCATAGTTCTTAACTAAGATAAGACACTTAAGTCGGGAGGTTGATCAATTAATACGCTTAAGAATTAGAATTTTTATATATAAAAGTAATAATTAGTTCTTGCTCTTTGTAAATTGCTTTTTTGATACATCCATTATTTTTCATCATGAATAAGCAAGAAAAAGTACAAGACATAGTTAAAACGTTACAGGGATTATATCCAAACCCTCCAATTCCTTTAGATCATAAAGATCCGTTTACTTTATTAGTTGCTGTTGCTCTTTCTGCACAATGTACAGATGAACGTGTAAATAAAATTACACCTCTTCTTTTTGCTAAGGCAGATAATCCCTACGATATGGCTAAACTCACCGTAGAAGAAATAAGAGAGATTATCAAACCTTGCGGGCTTTCGCCTATGAAATCTAAAGGCATATATGGTATGTCTAATATAATAATTGATAAGTTTGGAGGAGAGGTTCCTCAAAATTTTAAAGATTTAGAATCTTTGCCAGCTGTCGGGCACAAAACTGCGTCTGTAGTAATGTCACAAGCATTTGGTTTTCCTGCTTTTCCTGTTGATACACATATTCATAGGCTAATGTACAGATGGGGATTAACGAATGGAAAAAACGTTGAACAGACAGAAAAAGATGCTAAACGACTTTTTGATGAAAAAGATTGGAATGATTTGCACTTACAGATCATTTACTTTGGCAGAGAATACTGCCCTGCGCAAAGACATGACCCAAATGAGTGCCCTATTTGCTCTAAGCACGGTAGAAAAACATTATTTATTGAAAAAAAATCAACAAAAAAGAAAAAAACTAAATAATTAAAAAACTGCTTACCATTTGATTTACAACTAATTAATAAAAACTAAAAGAATAATTAAATACCACTATATTTAATTAAAAAGATTTATTATTTAAAATTCACTAATAAATAATATTTACGTTAATAACCTTAAAATTATCAATTATTCTGACTGTTTGAGTACCCTAATGGCGATATATGCCGTTTATCTAGGTATTATTGTAATGTGTCGAAATTATTATGTATAAAGTACACGTATTAATAATATTGTACATCAAATAAGTATAAAAAGTCATTTGTGTGACGGGTTTGATAGTTATTTTATTAAACCTGGTTGATCACTTAACGAATAATTATAAGAATATGAACACTACATTGTTGAACCAGCAAATTATGACAGACAGAGAGTTTGAACGCCTTCAAACTTTATCTTTTGGTACTAGTGCTGAAGCATCTATCGTTATTGCTCAAGAAATTGCGGATCTTATTCGTGATAAAGCTTCTAAAGGAGAAAATGCCGTTTTAGGTTTAGCTACTGGTTCATCACCTTTAAAAGTATACGATGAATTAATTCGTTTACATAAAGAAGAAGGTTTATCATTCAAAAATGTAATTACTTTCAACCTTGACGAGTATTATCCTATGCAACCTGATTCTGTACATTCGTATGTACGTTTCATGAAGGAGAACTTATTTGATCATGTTGATATTGATGAAAAAAACATTCACATTCCTGACGGTACTGTAGCAATGGAAAACGTGTATTCGTTTTGCCAAGACTACGAAGCTAAAATTGCTGCTGCAGGAGGTTTAGATATTCAAGTTTTAGGTATTGGTCGTACAGGTCATATTGGTTTTAACGAACCAGGTTCTACAGAAAATAGCCGTACTCGTATAGTTACTTTAGATGCAGTTACTCGTATTGATGCTGCCCCATCTTTTGGTGGTCTTGATAACGTTCCGAAACGTGCTATTACAATGGGTGTTAAGCCAATTATGCAAGCGGGTCGTATTATTATGATGGCTTGGGGTTCTGGAAAAGCACCTATCGTTAAGAAAATGGTAGAGGGTGATATCTCTATGCAAGTTCCTGCAACGTTCCTACAAAAACACGATAACGTTTCTGTTTACCTTGATGAAGGGGCTACTGAAAACTTAACGCGTATCACAACGCCGTGGTTAGTACGTGAGGTAGAATGGACAGAAGCAATGATTAAAAAAGCTGTGGTTTGGTTGGCTTATAAAACAGGTAAACCAGTGCTTAAACTAACAAACAAAGATTATTTAGAGAGCGGTTTAGATAGCGTTCTTTCAACTAAAGGTTCTGCATACGATTTGAATATTGAGGTATTCAATATGTTGCAACATACTATTTCTGGATGGCCAGGTGGAAAGCCTAATGCAGACGACACTCAACGTCCAGAAAGAGCAGAACCTGCTAAAAAACGTGTAATTATCTTCTCTCCTCATCCAGATGATGATGTAATCTCTATGGGTGGTACATTCCAACGTTTAGTAGATCAAGGACACGAAGTACATGTAGCTTACCAAACTTCTGGTAACATTGCGGTTTCTGATGATGATGCACGTAGATATGCAACATTTACACAATCAATGATGAAAACTTTCGGGTTTGATTCTGCAGAATCTCGTTCTAAGTTAAAAGAAATTACAGGTTTCTTAGATGCTAAAGAAGAAGGTGATATTGATTCATTAGCAGTACGTCAGATGAAAGGTCAAATTCGTCGTGATGAATCTATTGCAGCTTGTCGTTATACTGGTATTCCTGTAGAAAATGTGCATTTCTTAGATTTACCTTTCTACGAAACTGGTAAAGTACGTAAGAATCCTGTAGGAACAGCAGATATCGAAATCATCAAAAACTTATTGACTGAATTAAAGCCTGAGCAAATTTATGCAGCAGGTGATTTAGCCGATCCACACGGTACACACCGAGTTTGTTTAGATGCTATCTTCGCAGCTCTTGAAGAGTTGAAAACAGAAGAATACATGAAAAACTGCTGGTGTTGGTTATACAGAGGTGCATGGCACGAATGGCCAATCGATGAAATCGAAATGGCAGTACCAATGTCTCCTGAGCAAGTATTGAAAAAGCGTAAAGCAATTTTCTTCCACGAGTCTCAAAAAGATGGTGTAGTATTCCAAGGTACAGATGATCGTGAATTCTGGCAACGTGCCGAAGAGCGTAATGCTGGTACTGCAAAATTATATAACAAGCTTGGCTTGGCAGAGTATGAAGCAATGGAAGCGTTTGTACGTTACCACTTCATCTAAAAAACACTTTTAAAGTGTGCGATGATTAAATTATTGAGCGTCTGAAAGAAATTTCAGACGCTTTTTTTTTAGCTGATATTCTTGTAATTTGTTGTTACCCATTTTTTTAAAATGCATTACATTCATAATCCTCTTATAATGAACATAATTACAAAGAAAATAGAATATAGTAGTTTATTCATCCGTTACTCGGTACTAACATTATTATTGTTTTTCACTCTTATTTCATCTTCTAAAGCAAATGATAGTATCCCTTCAGTAAAAGTTGGTATAGAAGTCCTTCGCGATAAAAACTTTAAATCTTTAGAAGGTAAAAGAATTGGACTAGTTACAAACCCTACAGGTATTGACCATAATTTCATCTCTACTATTGATATTTTACATCAAGCCCCAAACGTTCAGCTTACTGCACTTTATGGGCCAGAACATGGTGCTAGAGGAGATACAGATGCAGGGGCACATGTAAATAGTTATATTGATAAAATAACTGGTTTAACGGTTTACTCTTTATATGGTAAAACTAGAAAACCAACTCCAGAAATGCTTCAAAATGTAGATGTTATTGTGTATGATATCCAAGATATCGGTGTAAGATCATATACTTTTATTAGTACGCTTGGACTTGTTATGGAAGCTGCTGCAGAAAACAATAAGGAGGTAATTGTTTTAGACAGACCTAACCCTTTAGGAGGAAATAAAATTGAAGGTAACATTGTAGAACCTAACTTTTTCTCTTTTGTAAGTCAGTTTCCTATTCCTTATATCTATGGAATGACTGTTGGCGAATTAGCATACATGATGAATTATGAAGGATGGTTAAAAAATAAAGCGCAATGTAAACTAACCGTAATTCCAATGAAAGGTTGGAAACGAAACATGAGATTTAAAGATACAGGAAGAGAGTGGGTGCCAACATCTCCACATATTCCTTTTCAAGAAATTGCAGAGCTTTACCCTGCCACTGGAATTATTGGAGAACTTGAAGCTAGTTTTATTGGTATTGGTTATACTTTACCTTTTAGTTTGTTAGGTGCAGAATGGATTGACGGTTTAAAATATGCAGAAGCACTAAATAAATTAAACTTAGATGGAGTACACTTCAGACCTATATCATTTACTCCTTATTATAAAGATAAAAAAGGGATGAAATTACACGGGGTACAAGTTTATATCACTAATTTTTCTACTGTAAGATTATCAGAAATTCAATTTCATGCTTTAGCAGTGCACCATCAACTTTACCCAGACAAAGATCTTTTTAAAGGGAAAGAAAATCGATTTAATATGTTTGATAAAGTCTGTGGAAGCGATCAAATAAGAACTCGATTTACACAGAGCTATTCTTTTGATAGTATAAAAAATTATTGGAGGAAAGATGAAGCAACTTTCAAGAAAAAATCTGCTGTTTATTATATGTATAGATAAAAACAAAAAGAGTTGATAGAAATTTAAATCTATCAACTCTTTTTAATTAAAGCAGTATATATTCTTAATTACTACCTAAGCTACAGATAATTCAGCAACTTGGGCTTTCTGTTTTTGTGCAGTAAAAAGATAAATAAAGCCTCCTATTGTAAACAATGTATCTGCAATAGTCATTGGTAAATAGTGAGTTATTGTAATCTCTGGAGATGTTAGCATTAACCCCCAACCAGTTAAAGCCATTATACCTTTCTCAAAATTTGAATATAAAACAGCAGACTTTCTATATTTCTTTTTTGATGCTGCTACAAAAAGGTAAACACCAATACAACTTACCATCATTGCCCAATGCCCAAATAAAGGAGCTGCAAATGGAATATTTAGTAAATCTAAATGTAAAACTTTATCTGTACCCCAAAAAGGACTTAAGATCATAGGTACATTTCCTAAAGCAGTGATTAAACCTGTAATCCAGAAATAATATTTTGTTACTTTCTCGTTCATAATTATAGTATTTAAAAGAGTGTTTTTTTATTTAAGCTATTTGATTTGATGATATATCTGCAGATGGTTTTATCAAATAGACAACCCCTCCAATAGCAAGTAATGCCTCTAATACTATTAAGAGCGTATAATTTGCATGCACACCATATTCAGTAATTGATAGAGCATTAAAATCACTTGTTAAATACCATAATGAACAACCAACAATATATAATTTTGATGCCGTTGAGAATAACGCAACTGAAAAACGTACAGATGAATTTAAACTTGCATAAATTAATAATATACCAAGCCCTACAGCCATAACTCCCCAATGTCTAATTAATGGCATATAATTCTCTGGAATATTTGATGTGAAATTAAATAATTCTAAAGTTGCCAATCTTGGGGCAATCATAACTGGTAAACTCCCTAATAGGGTAGCAATTCCTGCAATAAGGAAAAAATATTTTGCTGTTTTCGTGTTCATAATTTTAATGTTTCTGATTGATAGAAGAGTTATCAACCTATTCCCTAATTCTGTATGTTACAAATTTAGTTTGAGTTAAAACAATTAAAATTGATCTATGATAAGATAATCATTAAGCACAAAAAAGCTGTAAAACTAATAGAATTGTATTAGTCTTACAGCTCAAGTATATCAACATTAAAAAGTGGTTAATACCACTCAGAAATTTCATCTAAAGGTTTTCTTTCAATATTCGGTACTGTTGAATTCTCTTTCGGATATCCAACAGGTATTAGCAAGAAAGGACGTTCATTTGCAGGTCTATTAAGTTCTTTCACTAAAAAGTTCATTGGAGAAGGTGTATGCGTTAATGCTACTAACCCTACCTCATGAATTGCATTTAATAAAAACCCAGTAGCCAATCCTACAGATTCGTTTACATAATAATTATTATGACGAATTCCTTCATCATCTATATTATAAACCTGCTTAAATACAACAATTAACCAAGGAGCTTCTTCTAAAAACTCTTTATGCCAATCTGTTCCAAATTGCTTTAGATCTTCAATCCACTCATCACTCATTCTTCCGTGATAACCTTCATATTCTTCTTTTTCAGCAGCTTTTCTAATATTTTTCTTTACCTCAGCAGAAGAAACAGCACAGAACATCCATGGCTGCTTATTTGCTCCCGAAGGTGCACAACTTGCGGCTTTAATAATATTCTCTATAATTTCCTTAGGAACCTGTTTTTTTGAAAACTCTCTTAATGATCGCCTTTTGTTAATTTTAGAGTAATATTTCTCGGAGCAAAGTAACATTTCTTCATCAGAAATATTATCTGATATATATGGTATAAAATCTTCTGTAGAGTTCATACTAATGGGTTGATTTCGTTTACTGTCGTTTCTACATTTAAAAGTACAATAAAAACTTTAAAAAATTAAAAAACAAACTGATTAATTGCATCCAACAATTCTTTTGGCTTTTCTGCATGTACCCAATGCCCTGCTCCTTCTATCATAACAATATGCACTGAAGCGAACTTTTCATTAATCTCTTTCTGATCAACAGCTTGAATATAATTAGAATTACCTCCACCTATAAACAACGTAGGCACCTCAATTAAATGATTTGATTCTAATGCCTTACCTACCTCTTCAATCTTCTCTGTAATTACTTTTAAGTTTGGTCGCCAAGCAAACCCACCTTCTTTTTTACGATATATATTTTTAAGTAAGAAAGAACGCTCGCCAAAATTTGGTATATATTCAGCCAAGGCTTTATCTGCTTCACCTCTAGTTTTGATTGTTGTTATAGGTAGTGCATTTAATCCTTCTAAAATAACCTGATGATGTACAGGATAAAAACGAGGTGCAATATCAACTACAATCATTCTACTTAACATTAAAGGATAATTTGCGGCAAATTGCATTACTGCCTTACCTCCCATAGAATGGCCTAAAACAATTGGTTTTTCTATTTCATGTTGCTCTATAAAATCTTTAATATCATCTGCTAAAAATTGATATGAAAAATCTTCACTATGTGGTGACTGACCATGGTTACGCTGATCGATCATAAAAACATGAAATTTCTCTGACAATACTTTACCTAAAGTCATCCAATTATCACATTGCCCAAATAAACCATGAAATATCAAGAAAGGAGTATTTCCTTTTTCACCAATTTCTCTATAAAACAAATTCATTGTCTTCTTAATTTTAATTAGAGTTACTAAACACTTAATTTTGATGTGCAATTTATAAAATGAAATCCTGTCTTTATAAAAATGAAAAAAATCTCTAAACAATTTCCTCTATTTGTTTTGGTTATAGGTCTATTTTTTAGCTGTGGCTTAAAAACTTCAGAAAAAATTGATTCTAATAGCGTGAACAAACAAATTAAAGAACGTAAGATTAAGCGTATTAAGGAGCCTAATATTGTAGAGAAAGGTTTTTCTATTGGCACATCGATAAGTAATAATTTTGATCAAAAGCGCCCTTGTGGAAAAATTAATTTAGATACAATGCCAGATAGTGTCTCACAATTCTTAAATAAAGCATGGGTAGCTTGTGACACTCCTAGTAATAAAATTGAGAAAAGTTTATGGGATGCATATCACTATAATATTAAAAATGAATATGCTTTAAATAGTAATATTCAGAAAATTCACCTTACCAAAACAGAAGATGCTTATCTATATTCTTACCCTTACTTAAATGAAGGGAAATTAAGAATACTGCAGATTGAGCTTAATCATAAAGCTTTAGTGCTCGCTTTGTATTAAAATGTTGTTAATAGTTCTGAGTTCCTCTTCAATTGTAAAAAAAGTTGAGGTAAGTAAAAGATACTCAACTAAAGAAATAAGTTATCTTTGCAAAAATTATATTTAGACAGATTTAGAATATGAAATATTTGATTGTAGGCCTTGGTAACATTGGACCTGAATATGCAAATACCAGACATAATATTGGCTTTATGGTTGCTGATCATTTAGCAAAAGAAAATGGTGCATCTTTTACAATGGATCGATTGGCTTATGTTACTGATTTTAAACATAAAGGCAGAAGCATTACAGTAATTAAACCTACTACTTTTATGAATTTAAGTGGAAAGGCTTTAAAATACTGGGCAAATCAGTTAAAAATAAAAACAGAGAATATTCTGGTTATTGTAGATGACCTTGCACTTCCTTATACAACTTTAAGAATGAGGGGTAAAGGCGGAGCTGCTGGCCATAATGGTCTGAAAGACATAGAAGCTCAGTTACAAACAGCTGCTTACCCTAGGTTACGTTTTGGTATTGGCGACAATTACTCAAAAGGTAAACAAATTGATTTTGTATTGGGTGAGTTTTCTGAAGATGAAAAAATTGATCTAAGTACATTAATTGAAAAGTCTTCTGAAATGTGTTTATCTTTCTGTTCTATTGGCCTAGCAAGAACCATGAATCAATACAACAAATAAAAAATGACTGACAAATATATTAAAGGATTTTCTGGATACTTTATGATTGTAATCCAAGCTGCTCTATTTGGTTTAGCTGGCTATGTACTCTCATTACCTAATTTAGGAGCTGTGTCTATGCTTATCCTTTTTATCGACCTAGTTTTAATTAGAGGATATTTTGTTACTCACCAAGGTGAAGCTGTATTGCTTTCTTTAATGGGTAAATATAAAGGCACTATTGATGTTGCTGGGTTTTATTGGTCTCATCCATTTAGATCTATAAAAAGAGTTTCTTTAAAAGACCACGTAAATATGGTTGGCCCTTGGGAAACTTTTGCAAAAGATGGTGTTCAGTTAGAAGTAAGTATAGAATTACGCTGGAAAGTTGAAGATGCAGCTAAAGCACAATTTGGACTATCTAATATTAAGGAATCTGTAAGTTCTATTGCAAAAGAAACAGCACAAACGTTAATAGAAATGTATCCGTATGAAGATTTAGGAAAAGAACGTGTTTCTTTGCGCTTACATTCTAATACCATCTCTAGTGCGTATGCTACTGCATTAAAAAAGAAGCTATTAGAAAATGGCTTGTATTTAGAAAGTGCTCGTTTTAATGGTGTTAGACAATTAAGTAAAAAGCGTTCTACAGAAGATGCTGTTTCTCTAGCACAACAAATGGTACAAGAAGTTGATGAATTAAATCAACTATCTGAAAGTGAAAAGGCAGATATGAAACTCCAGTTATTAACATTGTTAATGACAGAGAAATAACATGCCTATTGATTAAGATTATATTCTAGAATTATGCATAAAGATGATTGTTTTGAGTTTGGTAAGATTACAAAAACTCACGGGTTAAAAGGAGAAGTTTTATTCTTTTTAGATGTTGATGATCCTTCTAAGTACGAAGGTATTGATGCTGTATTTATTGAAAGAAGAGGGAATCTAGTTCCTTTCTTTTTAGAGTACCTTTCTCTACATAACAATAGATACATTGCTAAGTTTGAAGATATTGATACAATTGAAGATGCTGAAGCATTGAAAGATGCTCAATTATTCCTTCCAATGTCTGCTTTACCTAAATTACCAGAAGGTCAATTTTACTATCATGATATCGTTGATTTTAAAGTTGTAGATCAAAACCTTGGTGAATTGGGTACTGTTAGTAAAATCTATACAAATTCTGCTCAGGATATTTTAGAGATGGAGTATAAAGGTAAAGAAGTATTAATACCTATCAGTGATGATATTATTTTAACAGCAGAACTTGATAACAAAGTACTTAATACAAATTTACCAGAAGGATTACTTGATATTTACATGGAATAACAATCTGTATCATTATCAAATTCGCAATAAAAAGAGCTCCTTTAATATTTTTTAAATATTTAGAGGAGCTCTTTTACATTTTCAAATATAACAGTTGTTTATGTTATAAGTCATTAAGTTTTTTATTATAAATTCTAGTAGACCTCCAACTACATTTGTTCGTATACAAACATGATAATAACGCAATCATATTATTGTTTGTAAAAATCATTATCAATATTTAAACTACTTTACGTGAAAAAGCTACTACTTATTTTCTGCATTGTTGTTTTAGGAGTCTACTCAAACAACGTTCAAGCACAAACAAGCTTACAATACTACTACGGAATGGGTGGTGTTCAACAATTATCAATATGGCAAAATATTGATGATACAAATTTATTAAATGTACGTGTGGGTTATCAAGATTTTGCAGAAGAAAATGTTTCTCTATCATTAGGTTATGGTCACCTATTTGGAGAGTTCTTACCCTATTTAGTATTTAACAAAGATGTTACCTCAGATCTTAATAACTACTCGTTCACAAATGGTTATTATTGGGCTCCTGGAGGCAGATGGGATTTTGCAATTGGATGGACACTTAACCAACATGAAACACTTAGAGATGGTACGGGTACCTCCGAAGTACCTGCTGATACTTTCTCTTCATGGAGTCAATCCTATTGGTTTGATGTATATTATAATTTACCTAAGTTAAAAGCTCAAATTGGAGCTGAAACAGGCGTTACTTCTTCTGGGCAATGGTTCTGGGGAATAATGTTTAGTAAGGCATTTGATTTCAGTAAAAAGAATAAAATGAAATAATTCAACTTAGAAATTATTCACAAAAAGAGCAGCAAGATATTTTGCTGCTCTTTTTGTATACTCTCATTTTTATCTAAATTCACGAAATCAGAATTCACCAATTATCAAGCTCTTAATCAAGAATCTAAAAACAACAATGAACAAAAACATCATTTTATCAGTATACCTTTGCCTATTAGCAATTACATCTCACGCACAAAAGAATAAATGGGAAAAAGACTTCGATAGGTATTGGGACAAAGCCGTCTTTTCTTTTGGAGTTACAGCCAGTCTTCCAGATTACTCTATTCTTACAAACGGAGTATCTAGTATTTCTGCTAAACCAGGTGTTTCCTTTGGTATACACTACAGAACAAGCCTTGCTAAGTACTTCTCATTAACCATGGGAGCTGAATTTAACCAGTTGCAGGCTGCTTTTCACGCAGAAGCTTTAACTGAACCAAAATATCAATTAAAAGAATCTAATATTTCTATTCCTCTAACGGTTAACCCTGTGCTTCCTATTTTTAGATGGCTAGCATTAACCGGAGAACTTGGCGTTGTTTATACGCATCGAATAAAAAGTATTATCTATACACCTACCGACGAGCAAAATATAGCTCATTCCAATAAAGATAAATCAGCCCCTTTTATGAGATCTGATATTGCTATGAGGTGTGGTATTGGATTTCGATTTGGAAAATATGTTGAAATTATTGGAGAAGGAAACTTAGGACTACTAGATATGGATAATACGGGTAGTCAGATTTATAATAGATATGGAACAGTAAAAACAAATTTCATTTTCTAAAAAAAAGAAAAAGTTGTTATGCCAATCTTAATGATTGGTATTGCAACTTTTTTTTATATTTATGGTTATAAATATATATGCAAGACTTCATTTAGTAGGTAAAATAATGCTTATAAATAACCTAAATGCTCCATTCCCTCTATTACAGAGTAATAAAGTCAAACTAATCTCTTCAGTATCTTTTGGTCTTTTTGTCTTTGGATTTCTCTATATTTTCCAACCATTCGGTATTAGTGAAGTCCAATTTTATAAACCTCTATTTATTGGTGGGTATGCACTTATTACATTTTGTTGTGTTGCATTTTCTTTCTTTGCTCTCCCCTATATTTTAAAAAGCACTTTCAATCCTGATAAATGGACTGTAAAAAAAGCAGCCCTTTATACTTCTTTCATTATTTTAATAATATCTATTGGAAATTGGTATTATACATCAACCATTGGTCAAGAAGTAATTTCAATAAATCATTCTTTTCTTAAATTTATAGGTATCACTTTTTCAGTAGGTATCTTTCCCACTGTTATATTCTTAATTTTCACAGAAAAAACTTTAAGACAAGTCAATGCTTCTAAAGCTGAAGATATAACAAAACATATATATAGTGAAGAAGACAAAGTTGATAATAAAGCTGACAAAGCCCGTATTCCTCAAATTGATTTCACTGCAGACAATAGTAACATTTTACTCGATCAAAATAACTTCATATGTATTAAATCTGAAGGAAATTACTTAGAAGTATTTTTTTTCTTAGATGATAAACTTAATAAAGTAGTTATTCGGTACCCGCTAAAAAAAGCATTCGAGCAAGTCAATCAACTTAACAATATTCATCATTGTCATAAATCTTTCATTGCTAATTTTGATCAAATTGAAAAAGTTACTGGTAATGCCAGAAATTATGAATTACATCTTAGAAATCTCACATTTACAATACCTGTTTCAAGAAGCTTTTCTAAAGAATTAATAGCTTTATATAAGTAAATTCAGCTTTCACAGCTGTCCCATTCATCCCAAATCATTTAAATAGCGTTCACCAGAGCTGTTTTCATAACCCAATACTCCCATTGGCAACAATTCAGTATAAAATCTCAGAATCATTATATACATTGCAATATCAGTTAAAGAAAATATATATATATGATTTATCTGTTTATCCTATATTTTTGTTCTTTTTTAGTTCCTACTTCCCAGACTTCTACAATTACTTTAACACTAGAGGGGATAAGTAATTCAAAAGGAAATGTGGTAGTAGTTCTATATAATAACGAAGAAGATTATTTTTACAACCTAAATTATTATCGTAAAGTAACTTTAAAACCTACCAGTAATAAACTTATTGTTTCATTTAAAGAAATACCCATTGGGACCTATGCAATTTCAGCATATCATGATGAGGATGAAAATGAAGAAATAACTACTAATATTATTGGTGTACCTCTAGAGAAATATGGTTATTCTAATAACAAATTTGGAAGATTAGTTGCTCCAAAATATTCGGAAGTCTCATTTTCCACATTAAATACTAACGTTACTAACCTTGTGATTAATTTAAAGTGATAGAAACTTATCACCTTAAAATGCCCTAATTAAATATCAATTAACTTTCTCTCAACCGTAAAAGATATGTTTACAGATTTACACAATCCTGATCTAATTGAAAGATATGAAGTTCTAAATAATTACAAAAAAAATAGTAGTCAGTCTAAATGTTCTACCTATAATACTAATAAAGGTTTTGCTCTATTTATAGATGAAGATCATATTAATAAAGCATTCCCTATACTTCAAGAGTTAAAAAATAAAAGGTTTAAAAATCCTGTTTATTTATTTTATCTGAAAAGTAAAAATTCACTACCTACTTTTCAGGAAACATTATTAAGAACTCACTTTAACACTATAAATGTGATTTTATGTGATGGACTTAATAGCCTAACTCCTTTAAGTATTCAGACGGAATTATTTCAATTAACAGATTTCCAATATTGTGTAATAGGGCAATCTTTTTTTGTAGATAAAATTACTAATCTTTTTGAGGGGAATCATTTTATCCAATCAAAAGATATACATAAAGATACTTACTAGTTGGTTTTTATAGACTATATGCTTCTCTACCCAGAATATTAAAGCGATGTTTAGAATCGCACTTTCCTGTTAAATACAAAAAAGGTCATCAAATTTAATTATTTGATGACCTTTTTATCAATTTTTTGACATAAAAAAACAAGTCAGAAACGCATCGCTCAACCCCTTACCCTTGCTTACTTCCGTACCTGGGGGATTCGGGGGAGCAAATCGATCTGACTTGCGATGCAAAGGTAGGTACTTTTTTTAATTCCACAACATTATTTACATAAAAAGTATACAAAATATCTAAAAATAGTACTAAATACAATAGTATCAACCTTTTAAATTTAAAATTTATTTTAGGTTAGTAAAGTACTAATATCATCTTGCGTTAATTTCTTCATGAAACTCTCTTCAGTTGTAATTAAATTATCAGCAAGTTCTTTCTTACTTTGTTGTAACGCCAATATTTTTTCTTCTACAGTTCCTCTAGTAATAAATTTATAAACAAGTACTTTATTCTCTTGACCAATTCTATGTGCTCTATCTATTGCCTGTGCTTCTATAGCAGGGTTCCACCACGGATCTAAGATAAATACATAATCTGCAGCTGTTAAGTTTAAACCTAAGCCTCCAGCTTTTAATGAGATAAGAAAAACTTGAACATCCTTATCGTTCTGAAATTTATCTACTTCAGCTTTTCTATCTTTGGTTCCTCCATCTAAATAAGAATATTTTATCTTTTTACTATCTAGCTCTTTTCTAAAAATAGTAAGGTGCTTTACAAATTGGCTAAAAACTAAAATCTTATGTCCCTCTTGAGTCGCATTTTCTAAAGTTCTTATTACCTCTTCAAACTTACCTGCAGAGTGTTTGTAAGACTCTTCTGTAAGTTTAGGGTGGTTGGCCAACTGACGTAGCTCTGTTAACCCTTTAAGTAGCATAAATTGCGATCCTTTTACACCTGTAGTTTCTATATGTTCTAGAATCTCGTTTCTATAAGACGACTTCACCTCTTCATATTTCACCTTTTGTTCAGGTGTCATATCAATGTACATCACCTTCTCAATTTTCTCAGGTAATTCTGATGCAACTTGAGATTTATGTCTACGCATTACAAAAGGTTTAATTAAACGATAAAGTTTAGCATATTTAGCCTCATCTTTTTTACGTTCAATTGGTGTAAGAAACTCTTTTTTAAAGAAATTCTGTCCACCTAATAGCCCTTCGTTTGCAAAGTTCATTTGCGACCATAAATCCATTGTCGTATTCTCAATTGGAGTACCTGATAATAGCAGTCTTTTTCTACTTTTTAACTGGTTTACTGCCTTTGTAATAATCGATGTAGGGTTCTTTATCGTTTGCGCTTCATCAAGAACTATATAATTAAAATAATAGCTTGATAATATTTCTGCATCTATTCTTGCAGTTCCGTAAGAGGTAATTACTATATCATACCACCCAAAATTTTCTGGGTTTTTAGAACGGTTTGTTCCTGTATAATTTAGTATTTTCATTTTAGGAGTAAACTTCTTTGCTTCCATCTCCCAATTGTACACCAATGATGTTGGCATTATTAAAAGAGATGTCCCATTTTCTGCAACTCTTTCATTTTCTAAAATAGCTAATGTTTGTACTGTTTTACCCAGTCCCATATCATCAGCTAAACAACCTCCAAAATTATATTCTGACAAGAAACGCATCCAATTATACCCTGCCTTTTGGTAAGGTCTTAATTTTCCTTTAAATGACTTTGGAAGATCATAATCTTCAATTGTTTCAAAATCATTGAGGCGTTCTAACTTCTTATTTAAGCTAACTTTAGCTAAAGAACCTTCTTGTAATTCTTGTACTAATGCAAGGTGATGTTTATGTAATCGAGGTGTTTCACTATCATTGTCTAAGAAATAAAATAATTCTTGATATTGGGTAAACCAAACATTTGGTATTACAGCAATTTCTCCGTTTGGTAATTCAAATTCATGTCTACCAGAAACAATTAACTTTCTGATTTTTATAAACGGAATTTCAAACTCACCAAAAACAACTTTTGTTTTTATATCAAACCAATCTCTATCTTCAGAAACTTCTAAATTAATTGTTGATTGACCAATAAAGTATACCTTATCTAAATCTTCTCCTTGAGTAATTTCAACATTTAGTTCACTCAGTTTATCCGAGTTTGTTGATATCCATGAGAAGGCATCGTTTTTAGGTAAAACAACATACCCTTTTTTAGTAATATCAAGATCTAAATCAATTACTTGATTACGAATATCTTTTTCAAATCTCTGATCTCTTCTTGTTTTTGTAAAAATAAAATCATCGTTTTCTTCAATATGTTCTAGTGTTACCTGGCTTCTTTTCCCAATTGTAGAAGCATCGACAGTGTCCCCATTATAATGAAACATTAATCTTAATTCTACTTCACTAGCAAAAGAAGGGGCATCATCTTTATCAAATAGTCCCTCTTGTCCTTTTATTTCTTTTAATAAAATAGACGCTGAAGGTTTATCTTCTTTTGTAATTATATCGAAGCCAGAAGCCTTTACTTGATAATCTTCTATTAAATGAGAAATGAATTTTTCATAATAACTTGCCTCCATTTTTTTAGGAACGGCAATAAAATTTTTAAACAAGAATGGTTTTATTTTTTTTCCATCAACCTCTCCTTTAAATGTATATAGTTTACCTTCTAAGAGTAACCATGCAGGTTTGTTAGAAAGAATTACAGCATTTTTATATTGAAACTCTACCTTTTCACTATCATAATACATAAAAGGACGATAGTTTGTATGATCTTCGTTTCTCCAAAATCTAAAAACTATATCTGCTTTATTTTTCTGCACTCGTATTGTTTTATAAGTTGGGTTACCATCTTTACCCATCTCAAACACCATCTTATTTTGCAGCTTATTCAAGATCTTAACGCGGTGTTCCTCTACAAAATCAATAATGCGTTCTTGTAGTAATTTATCACCTTTCTTTTCATCAAAAACGGTAAGAAAGAACATGTTTGGTTTCTGACGTTTCTTATTTCCAAATCTATGAGCAATAGACTCCGGCTGAATATCATCCATTAAATGAATTAATTCATAATCAACATCATCTAGCTTACTGCTAAACTCATGTGCATTTCTTGACGAAATATTCTGATGTAAAAGTGTAAGTTTATTTTCACTATTTAACTGCACAACAAAAGACTCGAATAAATACCCAAGAAATTGATGCTCAAATAGAGAATAGACTAACTTAAATGGTTCAGAAGTTGATACTTTCATCGGATCACAATTACTTTTTAAACCTACAATTTGGTTAATATGAAATTATCAAAAGTAGCATATTTCTACATACCTACAAATTGATCTTTTAAAAAGAAGTGAAATAAACGATGAAATTAAAAGTTTTAGCATTTATGTTAATTTGACTTAAAAATCATTGTATTCTTAGTTAACTAAAACAAATTATTCAAATAATTGTAAGTCAATCAATTGGTTATTGGTGAATTCGGATTATCAAACCTATTTTTGATAAGTAATACTAACTCGCTAAAGGAAACAATATGTCCTCGAAACTGCATACATCAATTCTGACATTTTTAGCCATACTTATGGCATCTTATATAATGTGGGATTTGTTTGAAGAAAATTATAGCGACTCTACTAATGACCAACAGTTAATTGTTGAGGAATTAGAAGGATTGGGTCGTTTAGAACTATATAAAGCTAGGGTAAGAGATGTTGCTGAATACTCTGAAGAAAATGAATATTTAGAAGATATTCCTATTGCTAGTGAATACTTTAAATCTAAAATTCTTGCTGTAATTGGTGGGGAAATCGTTGCTTATATCAACTTAAACGAGATCAAACAAAGTGATATCCGTATTGCTGATTCAACAGTAATAATAGATTTACCAAACTTGCATATAGATGGACGTGTAAACCCTAAAGAAGTAAAAATTTATTCTTCTGATTATGCAAGCCCTGACGCAATGAACAAACTGTATATAGAAGCAGAAAAAAAACTACGTAAAACAGGGCAAGAAATGCAACTTGAAGCAAAAGCAAAAGAGAATGCAAAACTATACCTTGCTCCTATACTTTCTAAAATTAGTGGTAACCGCCATGTAAAAATTAACTTTAAAGATAGCGTCAACTTACACTATATTAGACAATAACAACGTTATAACTTTTGAAGACTTTTAATTTCTGGATTTTATGTTTAGTCGAATAACATTAACTACTAATAATTTCGTAATTGTATTATTAGTAGACTGAGGTATTTTGATAATTGTATTTTACTACAAATCACCTTAAGTAAAGTGTTAATAGTTTGATTATTTTAATAAAAAACAGTAATATACAACTAATTACATGGTCTTATTTTTTAATTACTATTCTAAGACTCTTACTAAGGTAAAGGTATTATTTACTGCATGTTATGATAAAGAACGTACAAGCTAATTTTTTTTATACTAGATTATTAATTACATCTCTATTTCTACTTATTGGCTCTCAGAGTTATTCACAAAGTATTTTAGGTACTCATTATTCTAAAGATAATGGGCTTAAAGCAGGATATGTAAAAAGTATTGCCAAAGATTCGATTGGTTATTTATGGCTCGGTAGCGATGATGGCCTAATTCGTTACAATGGAAGTAATTTTATTGACTATACTGATAAAAAAATAACTAGTAATTACATAAAGCAAATTCTTAGAAGAAAGGATGGTTCTCTATATGCCATTACTGACAAAGAAGTTGTAAGAATTTTTAGTAAGCCAGATCAGGTATCGTTTAAAACGATACTTACATCTAGTACTACAGAAAATACAGTAGGAAAACTTAATTACGGTAAATTACTTTTTGAAGACCGTAAAAGCAGACTTTGGGCTGCAGATAATTACCAAATTTTCCAACTTCAGAAAAATGGTAAGTTCGAAACTATTTTTAATGATTTTACGCTTAATGCCGAAAGTGAAAGTAGATCTTTTACAATGGTTGAAGATGCCGATGGAGTAATTTATGCATTCCATCATTCAGGAGCTGTTTATCGTTATGAAGAAGCACTCAATTCATTTGAGTTAGTTTCGAAAAAATTTGGTTTATCAGAAATTCAGCATGCCGTTTGGTATAATAAATCTTCATTTTTAGTCGCAGATTCTAAAAAAGGAGTTTCTTATGTATCTATTAATGGTAATAAAGTCACAAGAAAACAAATTGGTAGAAGATTCGATGCTTCATTCATTCAAGAAGTAGGTACAGATTCTTACTTTGTTACAGGATGGGTTTCAGGCATGTACCGTTTAGAATCAACATATGAAGGTTTTAGTATTCAAAGAGCTCCCGAAATTGGTGTTTACAACGGTAGTTCAATGCTTTATGATGATTTAGATTTATGGGTTGCAAGAGATAATGGAATATCACTTTTTCAAAAGCTCCCGTTTAGTTCTTTCGCTACAAGTATTACAAGCTCATATATACAGCACATTAATGGTAAAGGAGATGACCTTTATTTTACAGATGGTGATAACTTATACTTTGGAGGTCTAAATTCTCTAGATCAATTTACTTTAAAGAATAAAGAAAAAGTGGGGTCTACAGGTAATTCATTCCTAAGAATTTTACCTACAGACCAAGGTGTTTGGACTTCAGATGCTGAAGGGGTTCTTCAATTATGGAGAAATGCCCAACCAATTAGAAAAATTGATTTATCGCATATAGGTGGTGCTATTTTTATTTTAGAACAAGACAAAGATGGTAACCTCTGGATTTGCCAAGATGGTATTCAAGGAGCTATCAAAATTGGAAAAGATAATAAGCCTAAAATATATAGTGTAGAGCAAGGTATTACAAGTAGAGCTATTGTTATTAAAACTACAGACGAAGGTGACATCTATGTAGGTGGTACAAATAAAGAAGGCTTAATATTTAAATATAATGACGTTATAAATGCTTTTGATAACTTATCAGAAGATTTAAATTTTGATTTCCAAGGAAATATACAAACAAATGATATCGCTATTCTTAAAAATAAAGATATCGTTTTAGGTACTTCTTATGGTACTATATTACTTTCTAACGAAAAAATGAAGCGTTTAAACTTAGGTGATTTCACTTCTATAACAAATAATGCCTTAGCTCTTGACCCTAACGAGAAACAATTATGGATTTCTTCTACATCAGGTTTAATTAGATACAACTTTGGACACGATGAGTACCTACTTTATACTAAAAAAGATGGATTACCAGATGCCGATTTAAATATTAGAGGACTTTATATTGATGAGTTCGGTAAATTATTTATTTCAACATCAAGAGGTATTGGTTTTGCTGCCAACTTACAAGTTCTTATAGAAACTCCGAAACCATTTATTGAAACAGTAAACGTTGGTGGTGATAAATTATCATTACAAGCTAAAGCCGATATTCCTTCTGATAGTTATTTAAGAGTTGATTTCCATATTCCTGTTTATCCAACTGAAAATGTTGCTTTCCAAAAGCGTATTCTTGGCTATCCTGGATTAGATGAATGGATGAACTTTGAAAAAGAAAAAGAAGGTTTACTTATAGATCAATTAGAAGCCGGTTCTGCATATACATTAGAAGTTAGAGGAAGAAAAACAGGTAACTTCTCATGGAGTAGACCACTTTCTTACAGGTTCTCAGTATATACTCCTTTCTACAAGCAATGGTGGAGTTATGTATTGTACATTGTTGGTACAGTTACTATTGCCATTATCATTGTTCAATTTAACATGTATAGAAGTAGAAGAGAGCAAAGAAAACTGGAAGAACAAGTAAATATTAGAACTAAAGAGGTTGAGAAACAATCTTCTGAACTTACAGATAAAAATAATGAATTAGAAAAAGCCTTTAATAGATTAAAAAGATCTGAAGCTATTCTAAATCATAACACAAAAGAACTAGAAAGAGCGAAAAAAGATGCTGAAAAAGCAGCTTCTAAACTTCTTGATAAAAACAGTGAACTAGAAGAAACTTCTAGAACAATTCGTGAACAACACCACGAAATGAAAAGTCATAGAGAACAAATTCTTCGTCAGAATGAACTTGTAAAAGAGCAAGCATTATTACTTTCTCAACACAATGAAAAAGTAAAAAGCTCAGTAAACTATGCCCGTAGAATGCAAACTGCCGTATTTGGTAAACCGCAGGATATGGAAGAAAAAATGCAAGGTATTGGTCAACACTGGGATGGTTTTGTATACTTAAAACCAAGAGATATTGTATCTGGTGATTTCCACTGGTTTGGTGAGAAAAATGAAAACTATATTATTGTAGCTGCCGATTGTACGGGTCATGGTGTTCCGGGTGCCTTCATGTCACTTATTGGTAATGACCTTTTAAACCAAATTGTGTACGAAAGAGGTATTCTTGACCCAGGACGTATCTTAAAATTGATGAATGATATGATTCGTCAAGCCTTAAACCAACAAGAAAATGAAGATAGTCGTGATGGTATGGATATCGCTATTTGTGTGGTATCACCTAAACGTAAAACATTAACTTTTGCTGGAGCAGGTAGACCTCTTTATTATATATCAAACTCTAACCCTGATGAACTACAACGATTAAGAGGTGGTAAATCTGGTATTGGTGGTAAGAAGTCTAAAAAGAAAATATTTGAATCTCATTCATTACCATTAGAAGATATTCATGTAATGTACATCTGTTCTGATGGTTACCAAGATCAATTTGGAGGCCCTGATGGTAGAAAGTTAATGCAAAGACCATTTAAAGAGCTACTTTTCAATATTCATAAAAAAGATTTAGACTTACAAAGAAAAGCCCTAAGTCAGTTTATGGATCAATGGATGAGCCAAGGAAATCAAAGGCAAATTGATGATATGTTAATTATTGGAATAAGACCTCACGTAATTATCAATGAAGAAGAAGAAAAAGAACTTCTACTTTTAGATGAAGCAAGTGAACAAAGACATACAATATTTTAAAAATAAGGGAAAGATCAATTGGTCTTTCCCTTTTTTATTTCCCATTATCAAAATAACTGATTAAAGTTCGTTATTTTTGTATAGGTTATAATCAATCATTCAAATGCACAAAATCACATTACTACTACTGCTCTTCCTCTCTACGGGATGCTATACTATATGTATAGGTCAGCAAAGTAATGTGTCTGTATATACAATATATAAAGTAGGTGATGATGGTTTACTGGATAAGCAAGATATACCCGAAAGGAAAATTGTAAAGATCTCTTCTGATAGTTCTTTAGAACACTGGCATTTCTTTTTTGAAGAAGAAGAAATTATTGCTTATGAATGTATTTACCTTGATCTACCTTATACTGAATTAATAGGTAATAAAAATAATACCTATTCAGATTACCTTGGAAGAATAAAATTATCAACTTTCAAGCGAGAAAAAGATATCCTCCTTAAAATCAAATATAAAAGTTCTGAAAAGCTATTTTCATTCACTAAAGAAGAGAATTGTGAAGCATGTCCTTTCTTTGAGAAAATCATTTCCAACTAATTATCTATCACAAAAATTGTTTAAACAAGTTTTGGAATATTATTTGTAGTATACTCAAAAAAATTATTCTAATCTCTTAAACTACCACTATGAAAATCTATTATCAGAAACCTAAAAGTATTTTATCAGTATTCATTCTTCTCTTTTCTACATTATGTATCCATTTAGATTCATTTGCTCAAGGATGTTCTGATGCGGGTGTTTGTAGCATTGGTCCAATGAAACACACAGATCTTTTTGACGATGTACCAACAAATGGAGAGTTACGTTTTAAACCTTCTTATGGATTGGGTGAAAAAGCTGTTAGTGTAATCAACTTACAATTAGAAGGCGATTATAATATAGCAGATGTAGTCTATTTCCAATTTCAACTTCCTTATACATTTACAACAGGTAATTTAGGAAGTACAAGTGGACTTGGCGATTTAACATTATCCCTTTCTGCCCCAGTTTTTTCAAATGATAAAGTAACAACTACTGTATTTGCAGGAACAAAAATACCTTCTAATGATGGTAACTTAACAGAAAATGGACAAGCATTACCTATGGTTTATCAAACCAGTTTAGGTACTTATGATTTACTCGCAGGAATTGCTGTAAATGTTGATAAGTTATTGTTTTCTGTTGGCTACCAACAACCACTTACTCAAAATAGCAATACGTATATTGAAACAGGAAATGACCCTGACAATGAATACTGGTCTACTAATGAATTTGAGCGCCAACCTGATGTTGCTATTCGTGCTGAGTATGGAAAAAACACAGAAAAGATAAATTGGAAAGCTGGACTTTTAGGAATTATCCACGTAGGAGAAGATTCTTATTTAGACCCTACTGATAACCAACGAAAAAATATTGAGGGGTCAAGCGGTCTTACATTAAATATTACTGGAGGAGTTTCTAAATCTTGGGGTCGTTATTCTCTTGGATCAGATTTAGGATTTCCTGTAGTTGCTAGATCAGCTCGACCAGATGGATTAACAAGATCTTTTGTTTTATCTGTTTATGGTGGTTGGAAATTTTAAACAGTTTGTTCATTTCATACCACCTATATTAACTTGTTATTGCAAGTGAATGAATTCCGTTAATAGCCGATAATTAATACTCTATTTGGAATGGATATTATATAAAATTATCGTAAATTATACTATATAATTAAACGGTCATATCATGAGTATAGCAAACCAACAACAGTATTTGTGGGAAGGTGGGTTTGAAGACACTGACAACCATGAATTAAGCTTTAAAGTTACATTGTATTATGAAGACAACACTTCAGAAACATACTTTGAACCTTCATCAATTGATTTATCCGAAGACGAAAATTTTAAACAAGAATTACTTACTCAAGAAGGTGTAATTGATTATTACATCGAAATGAAAGGAGTAATCGCTTAAACATTAATAATCCCATCAATTTTAAAGTTGATGGGATTTCTTTTTAAGATCGTTTTTTGGTTTAATCAGCCAAGGTAATAGCTTCTCCGTTTACTTCAGAAGTAATAACGTACTGATTTGAAATCCATTTAAATTTACTAAAATAAGACTCTGCAAGTAATTGCATTCCTTTTAACATTTCCTGTTTTGGATAAGCGACAGATACCATTTTAATTAAGGTCTTGTTCTCAGAACTATGGGAATATTGAAAAAGTCTCCACATCCCTGCTTCATCTAATAATGTCAAAGCACCATCAATACCATATTGATTCAATAACTTATTCTGAAACTCTTGCCCTTTTATAGGTAGCAGTCTACCAGATTTCACTTCCCTCTCATAAAGTTCTTGTTCACCTAAAGCATAAATATAAGACTGCATAAGTAAAGCATCATAATAATCTAAATCTCCTTTAGGTTGAGAATCAGGACCACTTTCTCTTAGAGAAAGGTAGCTATTTATCCATGTTAAGTGTTCCCATTCTTCAAATTTCCCAGGAAATTCTACAGCCAAAGTATCTATCATACCCATATAATGAAGCACTCTTTTTCGTTCTTCAGAGATGGCAAAATATTCTAATGGATCAATAACCTCTAGCTCCTTATTAAAATACTCATTAATCATCGTTTGCTCTTGAATATTGATATTTTGAATCAACTCTTTATCAATTTCATGTTTCTGTAGTGCTTCTGTAAGATTATTATTTAAAGCTATTCTTGCTTCTGTTATTCTATTTTTAAAATATGAATTGATATCTGCTGAATAATACGCTTTATAAAATGGGTTTTGATTATGGCGCATTTCTGTTTCAAAATATTCTCCTTTAAAACCAAAACGTTGCTGGAAGTTGATATTATTAACCCCTCCTGAATGAATAAATGTCATCCAATATTTCATTGCGGATTCTGGGAAAGGAACAGACACACTTATGGTTACATTTGCTTTTTGATTTTCTACTTTAGACATCCTATATGCAATAGAATTTGCTAACTTAGGAATTACAACTCCTTGCAAATGTTTTGCTAAAGAAACAGAATCTAGCATGTTCTGTCTACGAATAACGATTGATTGTTCATTATAAATAGATTCTAAATCTGTGTCGTCAAAGCCTGGAACTTTAACAGGCTTAGGAGCATGAAGAGCTACAGCATCAAGAAAAACAGGCATAGTTTCCTGTTTCATCACGATTTCTTTAATGATATAAGAATTAATATTAGAAACTCTCACACATCCACCAGATAAAGCAAAACCCAATTGATCTTCTCTGTTTGTACCATGAATGTACAATTGTCTTGTTCCAGAATTACTGTTATCAATATAAGAAAGGTCATCTGGAGACTTTCTTAAATACTTTGTCGCAGCAACATCAACAAACTCAGACCCAAAATTTTGACCAATTAAACCAAATTGATTAGTACATATATATGCTTTTTCTTCTTTTGTACTCTTCCTATAAATATATTTTGCTTCACCATCATAAGTCTGTCTATGTAACTTGTAAAACATTTTTTTAGGTGTTCCTGTTTTTGTACGAGATTGCCAACCAGGTTGAGTATATTTTTGATACACCAAAAAGAAACCTATTGGTGTTTTTCCAGAATCATCTTCAAAACCAATTCCTTTCCATGCAGAAGATATATCTATTTCTACCAACTCACCAGTAGCCATATTTATAATATACCCTTTTTGTCCACCTACATTTTTATGTGCTAAATTTCCCACAAATGCATACCCAGATTGAATTTCTTTATTCTTTCTTAAATAAGTAAATGCTTTTGTCAGTTTGCTATGTATTAAAGAATATCTTTTAGGATTACTCTTTTTAGATAAAACCTGCATCCCACATTTCGCATTCTCTTTTAACATCATCTTTTGATGTTCTGTCATTTCGGGATATTTTTCATACAAAGAATTGATAAACTTATCTGTCAGTTCTTTTAAACTTTCTGGCATCAATAGTTTAGCTTCTTCTAACTCTTGCATTGCAACAGATTGAAAAACTTCTTCTTGTATTTTTGCAGATGTCCTTGCTCTAGACGTTACATATATTGCCTTACCTGTCAATTCTTTCCAATTAAAATCATCTGTTGTAAATAAATCAGCAGATGATACACTTGTATTCTTAGTAGGTTGAGAACAAGAGCATACTATTATAAAAATTGAAAGTATATATATATACCTTTTATAGTAATTCATAATCAGATTGGTTTAGAGTGTTGATATTGATAGTTTACTGTCAGAATATAGTTTATAGTTGTAAAAAACGAAAAATCAGTGAATAATAAAAAAGCCTAGATGTAAGTTTTACTTATATCTAGGCTTATCTTTAATCTACCCAATGTAATACATCTTTAATTACACTCCAATGCTCTTCTTTTCTAAGGTGATCATCACCTAAAATCCAATAATCATAGAAGCGAGAAATAGTTCCATCTTTTTTATTTACCTCAATCCAGTTAGTAACAAAATTAGCCATATTCTCATCTTTGTTCCCTACGGGATAAGCCAAAGGAAGAGTAATTTTATACGGCAATGGATTTGCTATCTGATATTCAGGGTGAAGTAGTGTTAATGCTGCTCCCCTTTCTGCACTAGTAAGAAGACCATCTAACCTCAAACTATCTGTTTGATTAAAAAACTGATTAACAGAATCTAATCGTACAGCTTCTGCTTGAGGAAAATAATTTAAAAACTTTTGTGCTACATCTTTTCGCTCGAAATACCCAATTTTAAATGAACTAACCTCAGATGCTTTATCAAATGTTTTAAATTGATCTGCTTGGTCTCGAACTACTAAAGCCATTGTTACATCTAAATATGGTTTAGAGAAGGATAGTTCTGCAGAATATTGGCTAGACATAAAAATATCAGACATTACAATATCAAAATTATCATTTTGTAATTCTTCAGGCATATGCCCTACAGTGATAGGTACAAACTCAATTTCCACATCCAATGCAGATCCTAATTCATGAGCCATATCAATTCCAAAACCAACTAATTCACCTCTAGCATTAAAATAACTAAATGGTATCTCATCTTCATAAAAACCAACTCTTACAATACCTCTTCGCTTTATTCTATCTAAAATGCTTTCATACTCCAATAATTTAGTAGGGTTAGGAGATGCAGAAGGTAAAACTTTAAAAGGAACTAATTTATGGATTAGCTGCATATTTGCAATTACTTTATCATTCTGATAGACATCCTTTAAAGAATAAGATAAAAATAAACGCAGCGGAACAAGTGTTACAATAAATAGTACAACTGTAACAGCTAACCCCATTGTAATTTTTCTTTTTCTTAATTTAAAAAAGCCATTAGTAGAACTTAATGTAAGTAATGTTAAAGTAATAAGATGCATTGCCCCAAGTACCACTCTTACTCTATCCGTAAAAACTGTTGATACTACGAACAATTGAAACATATCTTTTGGTATCTCTAAAAGATCCAACATAAATGGAATACCCGTTACAGGTGCTACAAAACTGCTAAGTAATGTTGCCCCAACAAACATTGGGGTATTTGATAGTGTTATTGGATTACCAACAAACCAAGCCGCAAAAGGCACAAAAACAAATATGGCTAACGTACCTAAATTTGGAAAAGGATAAGCCAATGGCATCAAAATATCTGTCCCAGCATTATTTTCATCTGTATCTAGATTGTACTCTGCATAGAGCGATTTTAGATCTTCAATTAACTGAGGTAATACAACTATAATTTTACCTGTAGCAAAAATTGTTATTAATGTAGCCTTAGTAAACTTAAAAACATCTTTGTATTTAAAAGGGGTACATGCTGTAATTAACATGGGTAATACCCAAAAAGTCAGTATTAAAACTGCTACTAAATAAGTAAGTAAATAAGCTTGCATTTTTCCTAACTCGTCTAAAGTCATGGTTCCTGCTGTACTTGCGGCAATAGCAAAAACACCTGCAGGTGTTAATTTAACTACAATTTTATTTACTTGATTTAATGCTTTATTAAAAGCATCTAAACTATTTAGTAAAACTTCTTTATCCTTTCCGTTTATCTGCATTACACCAATCCCTACAAGAATACTAAATAGTACAACAGCAGGAACTTTACTTTCTGCTAAAGAAAAGAAAGGATTAGAAGGAATATATAATTTTAGAAAATCAACTTCGGGAGGAGGAGTGACAAAACTTGTACTGAAGAAATTGGCAGATTTCCATTCTGGAAACGCAAAGGGTAAAATCAAAACAACAGCAATACCTATTGCTAATAATAATGATAGGAACTTTATACCTTGTACTATTAATTTACGTCCTTCTTCTAGTGATAAACGACCAATATTCACAATTAATGAAAATACAATATAAGGCAATACAGTCATCTGTAATAAACCAATAAATGCATCTCCAACAATTTCTAAATGTCCTGCATACTCACCTAAAAACAATCCTAATAATATTCCAGAAAATAAGCCTATTAAGATTTTTGTAGAAAGAGTCATTGGCTTCTTCTCCTTTGTAGTTGATGTCTGATTTGTCATAAAAAATTGAGCGAATTTTAATACTTGTACATTATTATAAGAATGTACCTCTTCAAATATAAATAAAGGTTACCCCTATTGCTATAAGAGTAACCTTTTATTTAAAATATAATTTAAAAAGAATCTAGTCTTCTTCTTCAAATCTTTCCATAACAACAGCACAAGAGGCATCTCCTGTAATATTAACTGCTGTTCGTAGCATATCAAAAATTCTATCTACACCAAATATTAATGGTAAAGCCTCTACAGGAACACCTGCAACCATAAATACTGCAACAGCTAATAAAGATGGGCCTGGAACACCTGCTGTTCCTACAGCTCCAAGTACCGATGTTATCGCAATAGCAATATACTGGGACATCCCTAACTCAATACCATACATTTGAGCAAAAAAGATAGTTACTAAAGGATTAAATACTGCATTACCAGCCATATTTACTGTAGCTCCTAATGGTAGCACAAATGATGCTACACTTTTCTTAACTCCCATTTTATCTACTGCTTCATAATTTAAAGGCAATGTAGCCAAAGAGGATGCGGTTGATAGTGCAAATATTTGCGGTGTAACCATTTCTTTAAAAAATTTAATAGCAGGAACCTTACTAAAAAATTGAACCATTCCTCCAAATAATGGAAATGTCACTACTATTAATGCTAATATGTATACAATAAAGAGTTTACCAATACTAAACAATATATCATAACCAAATGTACCTACAGAAGATGCCATTAAGCACATTACACCAAATGGAGCAAGCCACATCACTTTAATAATCATCCAAACAAGTACATCGTTTACTCCTTCAATAAAAGTAGAAACCACTTTTTGTTTTTCGTCTGGTAATTTTCCAATTCCAATTCCAAAAAACATTGAAAATAAAATAATTTGTAATATACTACCTTGAGAAAGTGCTTTAAAAGGATTTGAAGGTATTGCTCCTTTTATTGTATCCCAAAAACCAGCTATTTCACCTCTTGAAGTTAGAGAAGTATCTGTTATTCCTCCTGCAAGTTCTTGAATATTTAGCCCTATACCAGGTTTAAAAAGTACTGTAAATAAAATCCCTACAAAAACTGCTACAAATGATGTTGCTCCAAAATAAAGGAACGTCATACCACCTATTTTACTTGCATTCTTTGATTGTCCTAATGCTTGTGCTCCCATTATAATTGAGAAAAACACCAAAGGTATTACAAGCATAGAAAGTAGTTTAATAAAAACATCTCCTATTGGAGCTATAATGGTAACATCTTCACCGAAAATAATTCCAAGAATAATGCCTAGGATCATTGCAATGAGGATAGCGATACCTAAGTCAACCTTAAAGAATTTCATACTTTTAGTTATAGTTTAAATAATTTATTGTCAATTGATAAAGTTAATAGTTACAGCCTAAACATTTAATATTTAGATTGTTATTGCTTTTAAATAGTATAAGGTTAAGCAAAAAAAAACCCCATCACGTTAACGTAATAGGGTCTGTATTTCAAAAGATCTTTACAATCTAAACTACTTATTGCTTATCAAATACGTAAGTATAAGTTGTTTCTGTTTCTAGAGCTCTAGCAGCTGAAGATGGTAAAGTTTCTACAGCTTTGTAAACTAAAGAAACTGAACTACCCGTTCCAGTAATAGCTGGAGGAGTATCCCAATCTAATGCTAAAAACTCAGCAGCCGAATAAGATTTATTCGAGAAACCAGTTGGCATAGGCCAAGAAGTATCATAACCTGAAACAGTTACAGCTCCACTAGTAAGGTTAATCGATAATTTAAAATCAGCAGTTACTTGTGCTGGAGTTGTAGAAGTGGTATTTGCAGCATATACTGCAGTTGTAGCTCCTGGATCAGGATCATCACTACTACCACAACTAGTAGCTAAAGACATTAAGCCGATTAACGACATAAATAAGATTGCGTTTTTCCAAATGTTTTTCATTACAATAGAATTTTTAAGTTTTAGAATGTAATAGAGACAATTGAAATAAGGAGACCGACTTAGCAAATATAATATAACTTATCATTTTTTATAACTTTCTATAGAAATTCTTTCATTACAGTATTCATATTCATATACTTGATTACTGCAAATCACAACAATTTTATTATTACTCACTAAGGGTAACCAATCCTGATACCACTCAATATTTCTTTGATCTAGATTAGAAGTTGGCTCATCTAAAAACAAAATTGATGCTTCTGTAAAAAACGCTAAAGCTAATTTCAGTTTTTGTTTCATCCCTGAAGAAAAATCTTGTATTTGCTTGTTCTTTGATTTTTCCAAGCCTAAAATTTCTATAATTTCATCAACAGGTTTTGTCATTTTTTTTAATGATGCATGAAATTTCAGGTGTTCAACAAGAGTAAACTCTTCTATTAACTCAGTATATGGGCCTGCTAATACTAAATGTTTCCATATTTCATCAGCTTCTACTTTATTAGTATCAACAATGTATTTAATCTCCCCTTTTGACGGGTGAGAAATCCCTGCCAATAATTTCAAAAAAGTAGATTTACCACTTCCATTACCACCAATTACAGCATATGCTTTTCCTGATTCTAAAGTAAGATTAACTCCCTTAAATATCCATTCTCTAGCATATTTCTTTCCTAAATCTTTTAATTCAATTATCATGATAAAAAGCAAAAAAACCATCTTCCCTTTAGCAAAAAGAAAAGATGGTAACTTGTATATTTTTAAAAGAATAGATTAATATCCTTTAATAATGCCTCTTTCGGAATTCTTTAAGAATTTAAGAATAACATCTCTTTCATCTGTTTGCTCTAATTCTTCTTCTAGCTGACGAGTTGCCTCTGCCATTGTAAACCCTCTTGTATAAATTAAGCGGTACATTTCATGTACTTCTTGTAGAGCATCACTGTCAAAACCTCTTCTACGAAGCCCAACAGAGTTGATACCACAATAACTTAAAGGTTCTCTTGCTGCCTTTACATAAGGTGGCACATCTTTACGAACTAAAGATCCACCTGCAATAAATGCATGCTCACCAATTTTCACAAACTGATGTACTGCTGCTGTTCCTGCAATAATTACATGGTCTGCAATTTCTACATGTCCAGCAATTTGTGTTGAATTTGATAAAATACAGTTATCACCCATAATCACATCATGAGCAATATGAACATACGCCATAAGCATACAGTTCTTACCAACAACTGTTTTCATTTTATCTGTAGTACCTCTACTAACAGTAACACATTCTCTTAAAGTTGTATTATCACCAATAAAGGTAAGTGTATTCTCACCTTGAAATTTCAAATCTTGGGGAATACCTGAAATTACAGCACCAGGAAAAACTTTTACATTCTTCCCTATGCGAGCACCATCCATAATAACTGCATTGGGCCCAATCCAAGTTCCTTCTCCAATTTCTACATCCCCTTGAATTGTAGCAAAAGGTTCTACCACCACAGACTCTGCAATTTTTGCATCCGGGTGGATATTTGTCATTGGATATTTTTCAGTGTAAGGGTTTTTTGACATCGTTTGAATTTTGATAATAATATCAATCAGTGTACACCAGAATAAAATTAATCAACTTAATTCTGATTTTAACTACGAATATACTGAATAAAAGAATAAGTTGATGGAATAAACTCCATCAACTTATTCGTATCTATTTTCTAGTTATCTTTTTTTACAAGACTAGCTGTCATAATAGCTTCTGTAACAAGTTTATCACCAACGTAAGCTTGACCTTTCATTTTAGCGATACCTCTACGGATTGGCTGAATCAACTCACATTTTATAACAAGAGTATCTCCAGGAACTACCATTTTACGGAATTTACACTCCTCAACACCTACAAAGTAAGTCCAATAATTTTCAGGGTTATCTACACTATTTAAAACTAAGATACCACCTGTTTGCCCCATTGCTTCAATTTGAAGAACACCTGGCATAACTGGATTACTAGGAAAGTGACCTACAAAAAATTCTTCATTAATAGTCACATTTTTTACACCAATTACATATTTATCTGTAATTTCTGTAATCTTATCCACTAATCTAAATGGATATCTGTGAGGAAGCATTTCTTCTATTTGATTCACATCATAAACTGGTGGTTGATGAATATCATAAGTAGGTACATTTTTACGTGCCGACTTAAGCATCAAACTTTTAAGTTTACGAGCAAAGGCAACGTTTGCTGCATGACCAGGTCTAGCTGCTAGAATTTGTCCTTTAATTGGACGACCAACTAATGCTAAATCACCTACCATATCAAGTAATTTATGGCGAGCAGGTTCATTTGGGTGACGTAATTTTACGTTATTCAAAATTCCTTCCTCTGCTACTTCAACGCTTGGCAATTCAAATAAATCAGCCAATTCGTCTAAAGTCTCTTTTGATACTACTTGATCAACAACAACAATTGCGTTGTTAAAGTTACCACCTTTAATTAGGTTTGCTTTACGTAAAGCCTCAACTTCATGTAAGAAACAGAATGTTCTAGAAGATGCTACTTCACTGGCAAAATCAGCAATATCATTTAAAGCGGCATGCTGACTACCTAATACAGGCGAATTATAATCAACCATTACAGTTAAACGGTAATCGTTTAATGGTAATGCTGCTATTTCTACTTTTCTGTCATCTTCTTTATAAAATACCCCTTCTGGTACTTCAAAGAAGTTACGTAACATAGATTGTTCTTCAACACCTACTTCCATTAAAGCTTCTACAAACTTAATAGAACTACCTTCCATAATTGGAGGTTCAGGTCCGTCAATCTGAATTAATACGTTATCAATTTGTAAACCTACCAAAGCAGCTAAAACGTGCTCTACAGTATTTACTCTTGCACCATCCTGCTCAATAGTTGTACCTCTTGATACATCTACTACATTGTCCACATCACAATCCACAATTGGCTGACCTTCAATGTCAACTCTCTGGAATTTGAATCCGTGATTTACATCTGCAGGCAAGAAGACCATTTTACTTTTTGCCCCTGTATGAATACCAACGCCTTCTACGGTCACTGGTGCTTTGATAGTATGCTGTTTTGTATACATCATAAGATAGATTTGGCAATTCTAAAGTTGCCGTACTACTTGGTTATTTTACTTATTATAACAGTTGAAAACTCAACTTGGCTACAAACTTAATACTTTTTTCTCCAAATCTCTTACAATTCTTTGTAACTCAGGTAGCTTCCTGTAAACTGCAAAAGATTTTAGATGTTCCATAGATGGAATTGCAGGTGATCCCATTATACGAGTACCTGCTTTTTCAACTCCTTGAGCAAGACCAGATTGTGCTGCAATCATTGTCTTATCTGCTACTTTTATATGTCCTGAAACACCTACTTGACCGCCAACCATACATTGTGCTCCAATCTCCGAAGAACCAGAAACACCTGTCTGAGAGGCAATCACTGTATTCTCTCCAATAATTACATTGTGTGCAATCTGAATAAGATTATCTAATTTCACACCTTGTTTTAATATAGTCGATCCCATTGTAGCTCTATCTACAACAGTATTTGCTCCTATATCAACATTATTTTCAAGTATAACATTCCCTATTTGAGGAATAGTTTTATATGTACCATCTTTTTGAGGTGCAAAACCAAAGCCATCTGACCCAATTACAGCACCTGCTTGAAGTGTACAGTTATTTCCTAATTTAGAACCATGGCAAATTTTTACACCTGCATAGATTACACAATTATCTCCAATCTCAACTCCTTCTCCAATAAAAACCTGTGGATGAATCTTAGCATTTTTACCAATTTTCACTCCTTGAGAAATATAAGTAAATGCACCTACATAAGCAGTTGCTTTATCCATCTCTACAGATTCGTGTATAAAAGCTGGTTGCTCTATACCTACTTTTGCTAAGCTTAGCATACGTTGGTATTCTGTAAGAAGATCTGTAAAACCTGCATAAGCATCTTCTACAACTATCATTGCACAAGGTACTTCTTCTTTTGGTTCAAAGCCCTTACTTACAATTACCGCACTAACATTAGTTTTATAGATAAACTCTTCATATTTCATATTCGCAAGGAAAGAAATAGCAGATGCATCTCCTTCTTGAATTTTTGCGATAGATGAAATCTTAGCATTTGGATCTCCTCCAACTACTTCGCCTTGAAGTAATCCTGCAATTTGTTGTACGGTAATTTCTAATTTCATAGTAAGATATGACTATATCCACAAGTTGATTTTGAACAATAAACGCTTTTGAATGTCTGAAACAAACAAAAAATCACGCTAAGATACAACTTTGGGTTGGCATAGGTAATGTTTTATCACAATTTTCGTCAAAACTTCAATATTTGGTAAATCTGATGCCTCTGAAATGTCTATTACTTCACCACTCTTCATTTTAACCTTAATCCCCTGTTTAGCAGAAGTATAAGCTGAATTACTCACATCTCCTTGAAGGCATAAAAAGGGTAAATCTGAGGGTAAAAAGCCAATTGATAATAATTCTTTCTCAACAGTTTTTAACTTTTTTACATCTATTTCTTCAATAGACATCTCACAATTAAACAGCCTTCTTGTTAAAATGCCTTTAGTAAGAACTTCTAAAACCTTGTCTCCACTATTTTCCCATGTCTTTATAATATGCCAAATATCAAAGTCATCAATCTTTAAATATTTATCTACTAGCTCGTCATTCTGTTCAAAATCTTCTTTAGTAAACGTATTTTGAAGAAAAAACTTGAGTGTTTCATCACAAGGTAGTTCCACTCCTTGAGCATATAGGTACTTCGCTCTCTTCACTATATTTTGAAGCATTAGTTCTGCTGCTAGTCCCGTTCTATGTAAATATACTTGCCAATACATCATTCGTCTAGCATTAAGAAATCTATCAATACTGTAAATTCCTTTTTCTAATACTACAATTTCGTCATTATGTACATCAAGCATTCTGATTATCCTATCAGCTCCTACACTACCCTCTACAACACCAGAGAAAAAACAATCTCGTTGTAAATAATCCAGTCTATCCATATCTAATTGACTAGATACCATCTGATGGAAAAACTTTCTATGGTATTTACCTGTAAACATTTGAATAGCCATGTTAAGTTGACCATCAAATTCCTTATTCATTCTTTCCATTAAAAATAAGGAGAGTTCTTCATGGTGTACATTGATAAGAACATGCTCTAACGCATGAGAAAAAGGTCCATGTCCTAAATCATGTAAAAGAATTGCAATCATTGCAGCCTCTTTTTCTTCTTTAGAAATCTCTGTCCCTTTTCTTACAATAGATTCTATTGCAGACTTCATCAAGTGCATCGCTCCTAATGCATGACTAAAACGAGTATGCATTGCTCCAGGGTATACAACACTAGAGCACCCCATTTGCTTAATACGTGATAGTCTCAAAAAAATCGGGTGATTCACCAATTCTAAAATTAAAGGAGAATCAATAGTCACAAACCCATAAATTGGGTCATTAATCATTTTATAAGTCATGAGTAGAGAACTTTAAACATTAAAAACGTTTACCAATACTTAATTGTAATTCCGTTCTATTGTAATCAACATCTATAATTGGGTAAATTAATACTGTTGAGCCACTTCCTGAATCGTATGCATTATCATCTAGCTGATAAGGGCTTTCTATACCTTTCCATTTACTGTATATAACAGTAAAATCTGCATAAAATTTATTATTTCTATAACCTAAACCACCTGTGTAAAATTGTTTACTTTTATCAACACCTAAATTGTATTCTTCTTTCTGTGCATCTTGATAATAAGCATAGCCAACACGAAGCATAAATCGTTTATTCATTCTAAATTCTCCACCTGCACGTATGTTTACAGTATTTCTTAATTCTTCGTTTAGAATATAATTATCTCCATCAAAATTTAATGGTTGACTAAACTCAGAATATGTACCCTCTAAATAATGAGTCGTACCATCACTTATTTTTATTGATGAGTTTCCGACATATTCAACATCTACAGTTAAAAAGCCTTTTTTACCAAAGAAAGTAGAAATACCTCCAGATGTTTTCCAAGGGGTAGTTAAATTATAATTTGTACGAATTCTGTCGTGTGTTGCAGATTTTCTTCCATTATACGTTGCAGATTCTGATGCATTAGGATTATATAACTCTTTCCCTTCTGGGTTATAAACATAATCAGGTGTTCCATTTGCAGGATTAAAATGCTGATTTTGATAGGCTGCATCGTCCCAAGCATAATTATCATACGTTCGTGTTAAATTAGATGTATAATAATCGTTTAAACCATACCAGGTAGGAGAAGTATAAGTCGCACCAATACGCAATGCATCAATTGGTCTCCAAATAACACCTGCAGATAAATTTACCCCCCAACCTGTCGTTTCAAACTCTTCTGCCAATCCCAAATAGGTTAATTCCTGATCTCTAATTTCAACATACTCACTTGTTTTTGTATAGTTGATATTTTGAATACCAATTTTACCACCAAAATAGAATTTATCATCAAAATTACCACCATAAGCAAGAGTAGTTTCATATTGTCCTCCTCTTGTTTTTATCATTTGTGTTCTTTCTTTTACAGGAGTTGATGTAAAACCATTTTGATCTCTACCCGCATTATAGTAATAATTATAACTATTTTCATCATCACTATATATAGGTTTAATTAAGTCTAAAGCATATGCCATTTCTCCTAATGACAATAAGGTATATCCTCTTGCATAATCTTGTGATGCTAAATCCATATTTGATTTATAGGTTCCATAAGCAGCTTCTTCAAAATAATTTAGTAAAGATGTAGGGTTACTACCATTTTCAGTGTAATAGACATCACTGTTATAATCTGCTATCCTATTAAAAGAAATTGAAAAGGCACCTCCTCTCCATTTCCCACCATTTGATGAAGATTTAGAACTTGCCCAAACTGCTCCCAATTGAGGTAAAAAAAACCTTGTTTGGTCTGCACTACCTTGAATTCCATCACCAGAAGATGTTGTACCTGTAAAACCTAAACCCATAGATAATTGATATTCAGACTTACGCATAAAGCCCAAACCAGCAGGGTTTAAAATACCATGTGATATGTCTCCTCCTAAAGACACTCCTGCACCTCCTAAAGCTCTAATTCTTGCAGACCCAATGATGTTCTGCTGAGAAAAACGAGTTGCATCCCGATAATATCCTATTGGATAAGAATCTTGTGCATTCGAAATTAAGTTGAAGAATGCAATAAATGCTATTAATAAAATTGGTTTCTTATAATCTCTTTTAAACATATCTTGATTTGATGAATTATTAAAAAATATAAGAGGGGAGCTTGATTTGATTGTTAGAAATGTCAAGTTACAAAAAAAAGGATGTCTCGTATAGAAACATCCTTAAAATATTTTTTAAAAAACTGTATCAATATTAACGTCTTCTTACAGAACGACCAGCAGATCCACTACTTCTACCTGCTCCAGATGGTGCAGCTCTAAATGATGAACCCGAATTATAACTAGGTCTTTGTAATGAATTATTATTAAAAGAGTTTCTAGAATTATTCCAATTATTATTTGAAGGACGAGTTGTTGTCGTTCTTGGTGCTGTTGCAGTTCTTGCTACAGAAGATTCTCTATATCTAGAAGGGTATTTAACACCTGCAGCAGGTGCATTTGTTACTCTAGAACGAACACTTTGTGCTCTTGCAACTTGTGCTTTACTTGGTGTTGTTGAACGGATTGGGTAATAACCATAACCTGGATAACCTCTATAACCGTAACCTGGGTAGCCACCATACATTGGGTCATACATACCTCCATAACCATAGCCAGGATATCTTCCGTAGCCATAACCAGGGTACATTCCACCCATACCATAACCTGGATAACCCATGCCATAGCCAGGATAACCCATGCCATAGCCAGGATAACCCATTCCATAACCTGGGTACATTCCACCCATGCCCATACCCATTCCGAAACCAATACCTAAGCTAAACGCTGAACTGTTTCCAAAACCGATACCAACACTTGTACTTGTACCATAAGTTCCTGCACTCATTCCTAGAGATACAGAAGGATTAGAGAAAAATCCTCCGCTACTACTTTTTCCAGATTGCTGTTCAGCAATACTCATACCTTGTGTAGCATCCATATAAGCAGAACCAGTAGATGGAATTGATGAAGGAATAGCACCTTCTTCTACATTATAATATTGATAGCCATAACCAGTACCTACTCCATCCGGGTTTGCAAAGCGACTCTGAGGTGCTTGGCGATCCGGTGAATCAGGAAAATCATGATTACCAATATTTAACGGCTGCATTGCAGGTTTTGCACTTAATGCTTCTCTGTCTGCCTTTGTAAAGTACATATCATCAAATTCCTGTGCAAATACAGAAGTTACAGTGAATAGCGTACTTATGGCAGTATATATCCATTTATTCATAATAAACGTAGTTACATACCTTTAAAGTCTCCAATGGGATTAAAAAACTATTATATTTGTGTTCCTCTTGGAAACCAAAAAATATTGTTAGTGATAGCTTCTAGACAAATATAAGAATATTAAGCAATATATCATTAACTTTAACACTTCAAGAGGTTTTTATATACTTGATTGTAACCACTTTCAGATAGTTTATACATAATGGCAAAAGGCTTACCAAAGAGAGGCGATGATTATTCAGCTTGGTACAACGAGTTGGTAAAAAAGGCTGATCTAGCTGAAAACTCAGCAGTACGTGGATGTATGGTTATTAAACCATACGGTTATGCAATTTGGGAAAAAATGCAACAAACTTTAGACAAAATGTTTAAAGATACTGGGCATTCAAATGCTTACTTTCCACTTTTAATTCCAAAATCTTATTTAAGTAAAGAAGCTGACCACGTAGATGGTTTTGCTAAAGAATGTGCTGTAGTTACACATTACCGCTTAAAAAATGCAGAAGATGGTTCTGGTGTTGTTGTAGACCCCGAAGCTAAATTAGACGAAGAGCTTATCGTTCGTCCTACTTCTGAAACTGTAATTTGGAGTACTTACAAAAATTGGATTCAATCGTACAGAGATCTTCCATTACTTGTAAACCAATGGGCTAACGTAATGCGTTGGGAAATGCGTACTCGTTTATTTTTACGTACTTCAGAGTTTTTATGGCAAGAAGGTCATACTGCTCACGCAACTAAAGGAGAAGCTGTAGCAGAAACTAAGCAAATGCTAGATGTATATGCTGATTTTGCTGAAAACTTTATGGGCGTTCCTGTTGTAAAAGGTGTAAAAACTGCAAATGAACGTTTTGCTGGTGCTGTAGATACTTTCTGTATTGAGGCTATGATGCAAGATGGAAAAGCTTTACAAGCGGGTACATCTCACTTCTTAGGGCAAAATTTTGCAAAAGCATTTGATGTAAAATTCTCTGACAAAGACAATAAATTAGAGCATGTTTGGGGTACATCTTGGGGTGTAAGTACACGTCTAATGGGAGCTTTAATTATGGCTCATTCAGATGATGAAGGATTAGTTCTCCCTCCTAAATTAGCTCCTATTCAAGTTGTTATTGTTCCTATTTACAAAAGTCAAGAACAATTAGATACAATTTCTGAAAAAGCAAAAGAGATACAAAAAGCTTTACAAGCACTAAATATCTCTGTTAAATTTGATGACCGTGATTTACGTCCTGGTTTCAAGTTTGCCGATTGGGAATTAAAAGGTGTTCCTGTTCGTTTAGCTATGGGACAACGTGATTTAGAGAATGGTACTGTCGAAATTGCTCGTCGAGATACTAAAGAGAAAAATACGTATCAATTGGATGGTGTTATCGAATCTATCCAAAAATTATTGGATGATGTTCAAGAAAACATTTTCAATAAAGCACTTGATTACCGTGAATCTCATATCACTCCTGTAGATACCTTTGAGGAATTCAAAGATGTCTTAGAAAACAAAGGTGGTTTCATTGCAGCACACTGGGATGGAACATCTGAAACAGAAGATAAAATTAAGGACTTAACGAAAGCCACAATTCGTTGTATTCCTTTAAATAATAAGCAAGAAGAAGGTACTTGTATTCTTACAGGTAATCCATCTACACAACGTGTACTTTTTGCTAAAGCATACTAATATTTGCTTTAATAAAACTTTCAAACGGATAGTAGTTGTATCTTACAAGTACTATCCGTTTTTTATTCAAAATTTCGTAGATAATAGAAAATCTTATGGAAATCAATCCAGTTATCATCTTTGGTGCTAGTGGCTTAGGTAAAGCTGCTCTAGATATTTTTAAAAGTCAAGATATTTTGGTGTTTTGCTTTCTTGATACCAACGAAGAACTGCATGGTGCAGAAATTGGAGAAGTAACCGTTATGGGAGCTCCTTCTAATGATGGATTCTTAAAACATATTGGTAAAAAGTGTGATGCTTTTGTAGCTATTGAAGATCAAGAGACACGCCAAAAAGTTACACAAATGCTTAAGGAACGTCGTAAATCGATGCCTGTAAATGCTATTCACAAAGATGCTAGTATTTCTCCTTCTGCATATCTTGGTTATGGTAACTTTATTAATGCTGGTGCTCGTATAGGTTATGACGCTAAGGTTCCTGAAAGTTGTGTAATTCATAGTAATGCTGTTTTAGAACATAATGCAGAACTAGAAGATTTAGTAACTGTTGGATCGGGTGCAATTATAGGTACAGGAGCCAAAATTGGTAAAGGTGCATTAATTGGATCAGGTGCAATTATATCTTCTAACGTTATTGTTGGAGAAGGTGCTCAAGTTGCTCCTGGATCATTGGTTATGACTGAAGTAAAAGCCAATGCAACAGTATTTGGTATGCCTGCTCAAGAAATTTAATTAAAGTATGGTTTAAGAATTAAGAAAAATAGGTACTCTCATCTCTTCTTTCTTAATTCTTAAATCATCTCTATAAATTCTAAACTTAAAATGCGCCTCATTTCACACCCTGTATTATGTAACTACTATGTTACCTACCGCTGTAATGCAAAATGTCACTTTTGTGATATTTGGGAAAAACCATCTCCATATATTACGCTAAAGGATGCTGAAAAGAATTTTATCGATTTAAAAAAATTAGGTGTTAAAGTAATAGATTTTACAGGAGGAGAACCGTTATTACACCAACAATTACCGGAACTACTTACTCTTGCTAAAAAATATGGTTTTATAACTACTATCACTACAAACGGATTACTTTACCCCAAAAAGGCACATCAGTTAAAAGGATTAATTGATATGTTACATTTCTCTTTAGATGCTTTTGATAAGGCTACTCATGATAAAGGAAGAGGTGTTGCCTGCTATGATAAAGTACTTGAGTCTATTGAATTGGCTAAATCTTTAGGCGAAAAACCTGATATATTATTTACTGTAATGAATACTAATATTGATGATATTTCAGAAGTATACGAGCACATTACACGTCCAAACCATTTGATTCTTCTACTTAACCCCATCTTCGAATATGGAGAAGTTGGTGGTGGACTCTCTAAAACATCAATTGAGAAACTAAGCAAGTGGTCAAATCAAAAACATATTTTTTTAAATGATGCTTTTCTAACACTCAGAAAGGATGGAGGTAATCATATTGAAAATCCTATTTGTAAAGCTGCGAGTACAAGCATTGTTATTTCACCTAAAAACTCTTTAATACTACCATGCTACCATCTCGGGGATCAAGAATTTGATATCAACGGAGAACTTGCTTCACTCTATCAATCAAAAAAAATTCAGGCAATTATCGCTCAAGAAGGAAAATTACCTGAATGTGAAGGCTGTGCAATCAATTGTTATATGCAACCTTCTTTCTCTGTAGAAATCAATAAATATTTTTGGAAAGCACTACCTAGCACCTTAAAATACAATTATTGGAAAGGTACATGGAAACATCTTTTCAATTCTAAATCCACATTTTAGATTCCATTACGCTTACCGTACATTCGGAATCCAACCCCCCACTCAATAAAATCAGCAATAAAACCTCCAGGTGTTTTTAAAGCTAAGTGAGCAAAGATATTCTTGGTAACGTCATACCTTCCACCCACTCTTGCATACCAACCTCCTCGGCCTTCTACATTCATTAATGGAACACCCACCTGAGTTACTACTGTAAAACGATGAATCATTAGTTCATGAGATACATGTATACCTGGATAAAATAATTTACTATTTGGTACTCCATTCGGGTATTGTGATTGGTACTCTTCTACAAGAGATCCATCGTAGAATAAATCTACACCGATACCATACTTTCCTTTTCGACTATAATTTCTTGCTACATCAACTGCCCAAGTAGCTGTGCCATAATATTTATTTTGATCTTCAATATTATAAGGTGATGTACTTACACCTCCAGACACAAAAGTATAGTACTCCCAAAAAGGATGAAATTCAGGAAGGTCATAGTGTATATTTTTCTCTCTAGGGTCTTTATCTTTTGGAATATATACACCACCTTTTTTAGGGATATATGGATTAAAGTAATATTTAACGCCAATATTGGCTCCGTATAAATTCACTCCTTTATTAGGTGTTCTTGTTCTACCATTAGAAAAATGTGTAAATAATAAACCTGCAGAACCATCTAACCTTCTAGAAATTTTAAAATTACCTTCAACGCTAACGGTTAAGTAGAAATTAAAATCACTCCCTATTGCAGTTTGATCTGGGTTGTTTTTCGGATCATAACCAAAAAAGTCGTAAGCTAAACCTGCCCCTAAATCGTAATTAAGACTCCATTTATTATATGTTTTAAACGGACCATTAAAGAAACCATACAATGCACTTGGATTACCTAATATATTAGCTTCTGGAAAAAAAGTAGCTTGATATAAACCAAAACCATAAGTAGGGTACCCAAAAAGTTGATGCCATTTTTTACGACCGTAACCTTTCCAACCCACTCTCAATTCTAAGGCACTAAAGTAATTATTCTCCACTTCTTCTAATCCATCTACTCCTGTAGAGAAATGCCCACCAAAATGAATTTTAGTTTGACCAAAAATTTGACGGGGGTATGTTTTATTGGAATCTGTAGTATCAGCCTTTAGAAACTCTAAAGATTGCGCATTACATTTTAAATGAAGGACACAGAAAAAAAGTAGTCCTAATAACAGTTTGTTGTAGTTCATGTTAATAACTTAGAAGTCTTGTAGTAATACCTGAACAGTAAAAGATTGATAGTGTAAAAATAAAAAAAGCCAAGATTAATAAATAATCTTGGCTTCTTATTTTTTCAAAATTAATTGAAAAAGATCAAATTAAGCTGCAAGTTGGTTAACGTGCTTAGCTAATTTAGATTTTTTGTTTGCAGCATTTTTGTTATGAATGATGTTACGTTTTGCTAACTTATCAATCATAGATGCTACTTTCGTATACAACTCAACAGCTTCAGCGTGATCTTTTGTTTCACGTAGACGTTTAACAAAAGTACGCGTAGATTTTAGTTGATATCTATTTCTTAAGCGCTTCGCTTCGTTAGAGCGAATTCTTTTCTTTGCTGACTTATGATTTGCCATTATATATAAGTATTAAAATTCTTAGATAAAGTTTGAGTATCAATCCTCACGAATATCTCTCAAACGGAATGCAAAAATATTGTATTTATTATTAATAAACAAGTAGGTTGTACGTTAACAACGATAAATATCTACTATCTATCAGTCAATTATATCAAATCCTGTATATTTCTGCAGTACTTCAGGTACTAAAATACCTTTTTCTGTTTGATTATTTTCAAGAATTGCGGCTAAAACACGCGGTAAAGCCAATGCAGAACCATTCAATGTATGAAGTAGAGAAGTTTTTTTGTTATTATCTCTAAATCTTAATTTTAAACGGTTTGCTTGGAAATTTCCGAAATTACTAATTGAACTAACCTCTAACCAACGTTCTTGTGCAGCAGAATAAACTTCTAAATCAAAGCAAAGGTTTGCATTGAAACTCAAATCACCACTACACAAACGTAAACGTCTATAAGGTAGATTTAATTTTTGAAGAAGCATTTCTACATGCAATACCATTCTTTCGTGAGCTTCTGCAGAGTCTTCTGCTTTTTGAACCTCTACTATTTCAACTTTATCAAATTGATGTAATCTGTTCAAACCTCTAACGTGAGCACCCCAAGACCCTGCCTCTCTACGGAAACAAGGAGTATGTCCTGCCATCTTTTTAGGTAAATCTTTCTCTTGTAATAATTCACCTCTAAAAATATTTGTGATTGGTACCTCTGCTGTAGGAATCAAGTATAAATCATCTGCAGGCATATAATACATTTGTCCTTCTTTGTCTGGAAGTTGTCCTGTACCATAACCAGATGCCTCATTAATTAATATTGGAGGTTGAACTTCTGTATATCCAGCATCAACTGCTTCGTCTAAAAAGAAACTAATTAATGCTCGTTGCATACGTGCTCCTTTACCTTTATAGAAAGGAAAGCCTGCTCCTGCTACTTTATTACCTAATTCGAAATCAATAATATCGTATTTCTCAATAAGGTCCCAATGAGGTTTAGAAGCACTATGTAAAGTAGGTTTATCACCTTTCTCATACATTACCTCATTATCCTCGTCAGAATATCCTTCTATTACACTTGGATGTGGAATATTAGGGATTTGATATAATAAATTTTGCAACTCTTCTTCAAGTTCAGCAACTGTTGAACTTAAATCTTTTGCTTTTTGTTTATTCTCTGCGGCAGAAGCTTTAGCAGCTTCAGCTTTTTCTTTTTGACCTGATTTCATAAGCATACCAATTTCTTTGGCACTCTTATTTGCTTCTGCTAAAGCATCATCACGGTCTTTTTGAGCTCGACGTCTTGATTCATCCAATAACAATACTTTATCTATTGTTTCTACTGGATTTTCAAAATGTCTTTTCTGTAACCCTTCGATTACTTCAGCTTTATTTTCAGATATATATGAGACTAATAACATTTTTGTCTGTTTTATTTGAATTTGAAGTACAAATATAGTTAACTTTTAGAACGAGAACTCACTTAAAATTGCTAAAAAAGAAATTACCCGTAAAAACTACCCATGGATTCTCATTTATTTGAATATACATCTATCATTGCATACATAATTACTGGAATTATAGCTGGAATAGTTAATACATTAGCTGGTGGAGGTTCTTTATTTACGCTTTCATTACTAATGTTTCTAGGTATGCCTGTTGGAGTAGCAAATGGAACTAACCGCCTAGGTATTTTATTTCAGAATGCCACAGGAGCTTATACATTCAAAAAAAGTAATTTACTTGATATCCCTTCTTCGCTCAGGTTTGTTATTCCCTCTTTAATTGGAGCTATAGTTGGTGCATTTACAGTAGCAGATATAGATGAACAAACTTTGCAGTACATTATTGGTACATTAATGATTGGAATGCTTTATCCTATTCTTAAAAAGAAAGAACAATCTCCTGCTGTTCAATTTGCTGTAGGGCAAAAACCTAAATACACTGTTTGGAGAGATAATATTATATTCTTTGCTATTGGTTTTTATGGTGGCTTTGTTCAAGCAGGTATTGGTATTATGATATTAGTAAGTGTATCCAACTTAGGAAAAATGACACTAATTAGAGCTAATGCTATAAAAATGCTTATTATTGCTGTATATACTTTACCTGTTTTCCTTGTTTTTCTATATAAAGGACAAGTTATGTGGCTCGCTGCTATTCTATTAGCTGTCGGACAAGTTATAGGCACATGGTTTGCAGGTAAATTTGCATCAGGATCTGAAAAAGCCAACGAAATAATAAAGTGGCTACTCGTTTCTATGGTAGCAATTTCTATTTTAAAAATGTTTGGATTACTAACATGGCTCGTACATCTGTTTCAATAAATAATTTTTCTATTCTACTTATAGTTACTATTCTCTTTTTTAGTGCGTTTAGTTCTACTGCTGCCTATGCTCAAGAAAATAGAGACAAGAATGCTAAAAACGTTACAAAGAAAAAACAAACTGATAAAACACAGAAACAGAAAAAAAAGGAAAAAGCTAAAAAACAGAAATCTTACCAAGTAAATAGTGCTACTGCTCCTTTAACTCCTAGTCAATCTAAAGAATACAGTGGAAAAAATACTGGAAACAAACCTTTAGATGAGCAAAAATCGAGAAGAAAATCAAAAAATGCTGGAAAAGTAAATCCTAATATCAAGCTATCTGATAATGCTCGGAAAAATGTTTCTAAAGACATGAAAAAATTCAAGCCTTATGTAAATAACAATCCGAAGAAAAAACAAAAAGCAGTAAGTGCTCATAAAAATTCTCCTGTATTAGTTACAGTAGAAAAGAACAAAGGAAAAAAAATAAATAAGGCGGCTGCTAACCAAAAAGGGTATGTTATTGTAGAAAAAAATAAAGGGAGAAGAGTTGGTCGTGATGCTGCAAACCAAAAAGGATATGTTGTAGTAGAAAAGAACAAAGGTAGAAAGGTAGGCAAGGAAGCTGCTCAATATAGAGGTTACGTTATTGTAGATCGATCTAGAAATAGACGCATTGCTAAACAAGCTGCTAATTTTGAACCTAACTATGTAAGAATAAAGCAACGTCTTACATTAACTAAGATGTATTATGGTAAAGGGCATGGAAAGAATTCATATAAGCATGTGCAAAAGAAAAAATTTGCTCCGCACTTTAAAACAATTCAAAATGCTCAGATGAAAGGAAAATCAAATTCTATGAAAGAAAAACCTTCAAAATATACATATGATAAAGGCGAAACAGAAATTTGGAATTAAGTACTGAGCCATACTAATATAAAAGGCAAGACAAAGAACAGCGTAAATAAATACAGAAAACCAAAAATACGTTCTCTAGCTGCCAAATATCCTAATTTTTTAGAGTACCAAACAGGTAACTTCTTGAGTATTGGAATGGTTGTAAAAATTATCACCCCAATAACATTAAATAGTACATGGGTTAAAGCAATTTCTACCCCATATTCCGTTCCTGTAGCTAAAGCAGCCAATAATGCAGTAATTGTTGTACCTACATTCGCTCCCATTATAAACATGAAAGCTCTTGATAAACCAATCTTCTTGCTTGCAGTTAAAGGAACAATTAAAGAAGATGTTATTGAACTAGATTGAACAACAGCAGTTAAAGACAAGCCTGAAATAAGACTCACAAAATCATTTTTGAATACAAAATCTTCTGCCTTTAATTTACTTTTGGTCATTAAGACCTCTTTAGTCATCCCTCCTATTAACTTCAGAGAAAAAATCATCATTACAATGGCAATACCTAGTAAAATGAATGGATGATCCGTCATTCCTGAAAATAGGCTGTCAATTATTGTGTCAACTCCAATTCCTACACCACTAAAATGTGCATTTTTTATTGGAAGATCAGTAGAGAAAAAACTACTTGCTATAATTTGAGATAAATTAGATAAGAAGCCAGTGGTTAATTCTAAAGGCATAAGAATTATAGCCACAAAAATATTAAAAAAGTCATGTAATGCTGCTCCAGATAAAGCACGCATAAAGACGCTCTTATTATCTATATAACTTAATGCTACAATTGTACTTGTAACTGTAGTACCAATATTAGCACCCATTACTACAAATACAGCATCATCTAAAGATACCTGCCCTAAACCTACTGCACCAACAAGTATAGAAGTAACTGCAGAACTACTTTGGAAAATTGCCGCACCTAGAAGACCTATAAAAAAATATATAAAAGGATTATGTGCCGCAGCCACTAACTCTTCTGCAAACCCTCCTCCTAATAAAGTGAAAGAGTACTTCATCACTCCAAATGAAATGAACATTAAATAAAATGCACAAATCATGAAAAATGACTTCTTTATTATTTCACCATAATCAACATTTCCCAATTTTTTCTTGTTTATTGTGGCTCTTGCTACTTATCAGCACCTAATTCATTAAGTTTGTAAAATTAGTAAATAGTAGTGTTCAAATTACACAGAGTATATTAATAAAAAATGAATTAATATAAATTAAGTGATTTTAACATTGTTAATGAAATAATCTTTTAAACATTAATTATCGTGTTTTTATACTTAATTCCAAGTCTTCTTGCTGCAGAGCGTTATGATGTGCTGCCCGAAGAAACAAAAAAAGCATTGCAATCAACAAAATACTTTTTTGTTGAAGATCTTAGAACTGCTCGTCGTTTTATCGGAGGATGGAAGATAGAGGGAGTTACAGTACAAGATCTAAATTTTCAAATTTTAGATAAAAAAACAAAACCAGAACAAGTTCAAAACTTATTCAAAGCTGTTCCTAAAGGAGAAAATATAGGTATTATATCTGAAGCAGGATGCCCAGGTATAGCAGATCCAGGCGCTTTAGCTGTTCAATACGCTCACAAGAAAAATATAAAAGTAAAACCCCTTGTTGGTCCATCTTCTATATTACTAGCCTTAATGGCTTCTGGCTTAAGTGGGCAAAAATTTGCTTTCCATGGATATCTGCCAATTCAAAAAGCAGAAAAGATAAAAGCCATGAAAACTCTTGAGAAAGATTCTGCAAAGTTATATCAAGCTCAAATATTTATGGAGACTCCTTTTAGAAATGGAGCAATGCTAGAAGATTTATGCAATAATCTAAGTCCTATGACTAAACTTTGTATAGCATCAAATATTCAAGCAGAAGATGAGTACATCAAAACACTTACTCTTAAAGAGTGGAAATTTGAAAAAGTTGATATTCATAAAAAACCAACAATCTTCATTCTTCAGTCATAATGTTATAGGAATAACAATTATTTAACTGAAAAATTGATTTTTAATTAAGCCTTCACTCTAAAAGTGAAGGTTTTTTTTGTGTTAAGTGAACCATCATTATTAATTCACTAATCAACACTTCTATAAATAAGATGTAATTATAAATTTGATAAAAAAATTGATAATTTTTTAATAAAAATGTAAATATTAAGCTATTTCATTAAAAAGTTTGCAGTATAAAATAAAATTCCTTTACTTTGTATCAACAACAAAAGGGAAAGGTAAAACGATTATCTGAATTAGTTGTAAAAAGATTATGATACTGTAAGGTGATGAAACTGGCAGACATGCCCTCCTGTCTCGGGGGTGGAGGTTCGCGATAAACACTAGGTAATGGGTTGACCACTAAACGTGCGATGCACACACGATTTGTCTAGTTGCTAAGTACTCCGTGAAGGTTCGACTCCTTCCCTTACAGCTACTACTTATTATACGAATAAGTAGACTTTTGAAATACACTGTAAGATGATGAAACTGGCAGACATGCCCTCCTGTCTCGGGGGTGGAGGTTCGCGATAAACACTAGTAATGGGTTGACCACTAAACGTGCGATGCATACACGATTTGCTAGAAGGCTAAGCACTCCGTGAAGGTTCGACTCCTTCTCTTACAGCTACTACTTATTATACGAATAAGTAGGCTTTTGAAATACACTGTAAGGTGATGAAACTGGCAGACATGCCCTCCTGTCTCGGGGGTGGAGGTTCGCGATAAACACTAGTAATGGGTTGACCACTAAACGTGCGATGCATACACGATTTGCTAGAAGGCTAAGCACTCCGTGAAGGTTCGACTCCTTCCCTTACAGCTACTACTTATTATACGAATAAGTAGGCTTTTGAAATATACTGTAAGATGATGAAACTGGCAGACATGCCCTCCTGTCTCGGGGGTGGAGGTTCGCGATAAACATTTAGTAATACAAAGTGTGATGCATACACAATTACTAGAAGGCTAAGCACTTCGTGAAGGTTCGACTCCTTCCCTTACAGCTACTACTTATTATACGAATAAGTAGACTTTTGAAATACACTGTAAGGTGATGAAACTGGCAGACATGCCCTCCTGTCTCGAGGGTGAAGGTTCGCGATAAACATTTAGTAATACAAAGTGTGATGCATACACAATTACTAGAAGGCTAAGCACTTCGTGAAGGTTCGACTCCTTCCCTTACAGCTACTACTTATTATACGAATAAGTAGACTTTTGAAATACACTGTAAGGTGATGAAACTGGCAGACATGCCCTCCTGTCTCGGGGGTGGAGGTTCGCGATAAACACTAGGTAATGGGTTGACCACTAAACGTGCGATGCACACACGATTTGTCTAGTTGCTAAGTACTCCGTGAAGGTTCGATTCCTTCCCTTACAGCATACTAAAGCTTTCTAATTTTTCTTAGAAGGCTTTTTTTATGTCCTACCTTTTCCATAAAAGATAAAATCATTTTACTAGAGTCTACAAAAAAACCAATATTGATGCTATCAAAAGTATCTGATGGCCTATGATAGTCCTTATGTTCTTCAACCCCAAAATAGATAAATGGTATTCCTTTTTTATGAAACTCTCCGTGATCTGAAGCAAAAACCCAATTATTCAAACCTTCATCTTTTCTACGATCATGGCCAAATTTAACAGTCATATTACCTTCAACGCTATTTTGAATATCCTTACGGTATTCATTATGATAATGAACACCAGTAACAGACAACTCGTTAATATCACTTTTGGATATCATATCCATATTAACAAACAATAAAATTGATTCTAATTGCAAAAAGTTACTTTCTAAAAAATAGGCTGATCCCGCACATCTGCTTTCTTCAGCATCAAAAGAAATAAATACAATTGGTAAATCTGCTGGGTTTTTAACAAACTCTTTCGCTATTTCTAAAAGTGCAGCTACGCCTGAAGCGTTATCATCTGCTCCATTATAAATATCTCCTCCAAAAACACCTAAATGATCATAATGTGCTCCAATAATTATACACCCTTCATTAGGATGTACTACTTTCTTCCCCTCAACGTAACCAATCACATTATGGCCCACTTCATGAACATTGTATAGCTTATTATAAAAATTAAAAGTTTGGATAAAAGAGCTATCAAAATGTTTTAAACCAATTTTTTTAAATTCGTCTACCACATAATCTCTTGCTAATAACCCTCCTTTGGTATTTGTTTTACGACCTTCAAAATAATCCGAAGAAAGTATTCTAGTTGTCGTAAGTAAAGATACAGGGTCTAATCTACGTTCCTGGGCTAATAGGCTCGTAGAAATAATACTACTTAATACAAAACAAAAAAATACTCTCAATAACATTCTCTATTCAAAAAAATCTATTTACGAAACGATAAATATGGAATTATATTCTCTAAATCTTGTTCATTGATGGTCTTAATTTTAAGTAAATCAATAATACTTGTATAAGGTCCGTGTTGTTTCCTATAGTTAATAATCCACCTTGCCTGCTTGTAAGAAATATAAGGATGAGTAGCTAATTTCTCGTAGCTAACAGTATTTACCTCTATTTTAATAATAGATCCATCTTTAAAAACTAATTGAGATACTATATCATTATAAACATCTTTTATTCCATAAATCTCTAAAAGTTGTTCTTTTTTATAAAAACTACCTCCGAGCTTGTTTCTATAACTAATTATTTTGTTTGCTCTAACTTCTCCTATCCCACTTAACTTTTTAAAATCTTCTAAAGTACCAGTATTAATATCGACTGAATATATGATTTTCTTTTTAATTAGTAGATCTTCTGGTAAAAGAATAGAGTCGGAGATACTTTTATAGAAAACAGAATCAACTCCATATAATTTTAAGAAGTCTCTTTTTACTTTTAAAACTCCTCCAGCCTTTCTATAACCAATTAAAGATTTAATTATTGATGATGGGAAGAACATTGCTTCAAGTTCCTGTTTTTGTACATCATTAGGATTAAACGATAAAAGCTTAAGTTTCTTCTTCTTTATAACAGGTTTATAACTTTTTCTATAATTACCTTTTTGAGGTTTAGGAAGGTACTGCTTGTTTATAATGAGATAAGGACTTACTAAAGAAAATAATTCTGTTGTCATCCCATTGATCTTTTTAAGATCAGATTTTTCATAAAATTGTCCTCCCTTCAATCTAAACTTTACAATTCGTTCACCTAAATAGAAAGGAATACCATACTTCTTCCATTCTTGCGGAGTAGCAAAATTAGGGTCAAAAGTTTTTATAAAAGGTGTAGACTCTAACACTAAATAAGTCAAATTATCTTTTTGACCTGTATTAAGGATAGATTGTATTTTTTTATAAACCTGAGGGGTATATAGACATAAGAGTACAATTGGGATAAGTAAGAGTAAACTGAAAAATTCTCGAGTACGCATACTTACCTTCTCTTGCAGATAAGTTAAAAGTAGAAAGTATTTCAAAATTTGTTAGTTGTAGAATCGTTAATACAAAAAATTATTTTTACCGCTTATCTAATTCATTTAAACGGTATGTTTCAATAATAGTAATTAATTTAGAAGGATATTTAGGATCTGTAGCATAACCTGCTTTTTTTAATCCTTTAGCCCATCCTTTATAATCCGTTATTTTTAATTCAAACAATGATGAATACCATGATCTAGTTCTTAAAAAATCTCCATGATCTTCGTAAGAATCTAAAACTGAATCATACACTCTAAAACATTCATTAGGTCTATCATCATCATATTTATAAGATTCTCCATTCCAATTACCGCCACATTTAATACCAAAATGATTATTTGATGCTCTCGATAATTTACTATTCCCATTACCTGATTCTAATAAACCTTGAGCCAGTGTAATACTTGCAGGTACTTTCTTTTTATGCATGGATTCTATAGCATAATCCTTATACATACTAATGTACTCTTGAGGAGTTAGCTTTTTCCCTGCTGGTATTTTATCTTCAACTCCTTTTTTAGGTTTAGCTGTATTGTTTTTTGTGGTAGACTGCCCATTGGTGTTTCCGCCTCCATTCTCTGCTAAAAGTTCTCTATTTCTTCTTTCTACACGATTAGAGTACGTGTATTTACTCAAAGACTGACACGATGAAAAAATAAGAGTAAGGAGTATAGAAATTAAAAATAAATACTTCTTCATTTGAAATTGAATCAAAAAATTAAAAAGGCTCATGACTACAGTTATCACTGCAAATCATGAGCCTAAATTTATATCAAATTAGTGGATTATACCAACTGCTTCAACAAACTTGTTAATGATACTTTCTCATCCATGAATGCCTTTAATTCTGAAATTGGCAATCTGAATTGTTCCATTGTATCTCTTTCTCTTACAGTTACTGTGTTATCTTCCAAAGTTTGGTGATCTACAGTAATACAATAAGGCGTTCCAATTAAATCCTGACGTGTATAACGTTTACCAATTGCATCTTTTTCTTCGTAAGCAACATTATGATCAAATTTGATCTCATTCATTACTTCCAATGCTTTTTCTGGTAACCCATCTTTCTTAGTCAATGGGAATACTGCAGCCTTAATTGGAGCAATACCTGGATGGAATTTTAAGAAAGTTCTAGATTTTCCATTTTCCTCTGTTTCTGTATATGCTCCAGTAAGAATTGATAAGAATAATCTATCTAAACCTACAGAAGTTTCGACAACATAAGGAACTACATTTTTCCCTAATTCATGGTCAAAGTATTGTAATTTTTTAGTTGAAAGTTCTTGATGAGCATTCAAATCAAAATCTGTACGAGAGTGGATACCTTCTAATTCTTTCTGCCCAAATGGGAATTTGAATTCAATATCAACAGCTGCATTTGCATAATGAGCTGTTTTTAAATGATCATGGAATACATAGTTTTCGGCTGCACCAACTGCATGATGGAACTTCATTCTACGTTCTTTCCATAGCTCATACCATTTCATTTCTGTACCTGGCTGAACAAAGAATTGCATTTCCATTTGTTCAAACTCACGCATACGGAAGATAAACTGACGAGCAACAATCTCATTACGGAATGCTTTACCAATTTGAGCAATACCAAAAGGAGGACGTTGTCTAGATGTATTCATAATATTCAAGAAGTTCACAAAAATACCTTGAGCCGTTTCTGGACGAAGGTAAATTTTTGATGAATCTCCAGCTACAGCACCTAATTCTGTAGAGAACATTAAGTTAAACTGACGTACATCTGTCCAGTTACAAGTACCACTAATTGGACAAACGATATTGTTACTTTCAATAATCGTTTTCAAACCATCCATATCTTCGTTTTCTAAAGCAGTTTTAAATTCTGCTTCAATCGCGTCAATTTTAGTTTGATTTCTTAAAACATTTGGATTTGTTTTTAAGAATTGATCTTTATCAAAATCATCTCCAAAACGTTTCTGCGCTTTAAGTACTTCTTTTTCGATTTTGATCTGATATTTTGCCATCAAATCTTCGATAAGAACGTCTGCTCTATAACGTTTTTTAGAATCTTTATTATCTACTAATGGATCATTGAATGCATCCACGTGACCTGAAGCTTTCCATACTTTTGGATCCATAAAGATTGATGCATCAACACCTACAATATTTTCGTGCATTTGCACCATAGATGCCCACCAATATTTTTTAAGGTTGTTTTTTAATTCAACACCATTTGATCCATAATCATATACTGCTTGAAGTCCTCCATAAATTTCCGATGATGGAAATACAAAGCCATACTCTTTTGCATGAGATACAACTTTTTGGAACATATTTTCTTTATCTTGTTTTGCCATTACTCAATGATCTTTTTTCAAAAATTCAGCTTCAAAATTAGCAAATCAGAAGCATTAAAACACTCAATATTTAATATATCGTACTAATTTTTCTGAAATCAGACAAAAACTTAATTATTATCTGACAATTCATATTACTTTGATAAGCTAGTCAATAAAAAAACGCATGAGGATTAAACCTTCATGCGTTGTTATTTTGCAAATAATCTAACTACAGTTAAGAACCTATTACATCTATTCCAAAGAACTTAAGTAAAATAGTTATTACTGTAATAGAGCCTAAAATTATAGGTGCTAGATACTTTAATGCAAAGATTGTATACTTTCCTAAAAGGGAATTCCCAAAATTTGGGTTCCCATTTTCAATTTCTTTTTTGAAGTTATCACCTCTCCATACCCATGCGGTATAAAAAGAGATTAATAAACCACCTAATGGCATAAAAGTATCAGATGCTAGATTTTCTACAAAATCCATAAATGATACTGTTTTACCACTACTATATGTTATAAATTCTGTAAAAAAGGCGACAGTTCCATTTCCTAACATAGATGGTATACCGAAAAGGAATATAACTAATCCAACAATCCAAACTGTACGGCTTCTTCTCACTTCAAATTCATCTACAACATAAGCAACTGGCACTTCTAATAAAGCTACTGTTGATGTTAATGCTGCAAATGATAATAATACAAAGAATGAGCCTCCAATAATTCTACCCATTACTGGGCCTATAGATTCAAATGCCCCAGGTAAAACTGTAAATATTAATCCTGCTCCTCCATTACTTGGATCTAAACCTTGAGAAAATATAAAAGCAAACATCATTAGACCTGCAATAAATGCAATCCCTACATCCGTTAGTAAGATCATAAAAGTAGCATGCACCATATTATCTTTTTTGCCTACATAACTACCATAAGTAATTAATGCACCCATACCTAACGACAATGAAAAGAATGCTTGTCCCATTGCACCATAAGCAGTTTCGAAAGTAACTTCACTAAAATCTGGAATCAGATAATATTTTACTCCATCTAAAGCTCCGTCTTGGGTCAGAGAGTAACTCATTAATGCTAAAATCAATACTAATAAAGAAGGCATTAATATTTTAGATGCCTTTTCTATGCCTCCAGAAATGCCTCGTGATACTATCACTACAGTCACTATCATAAAAATAGATGAGAACAGTAAATTAAGTTGCCAATTACCAACAAATTCTCCAAAATTTTGACCTAAAGAGAAATTACCAGCAAACATTTCAATTGCAAAACCTAATGCCCAACCTGCTACAATATTGTAAAATGATAAAATAAAGATTCCTGTTACAACACCTAATTTACCTACTGCAGACCAAGGTTTATTTCCTTGAGCCGTAAAAGCACCTACTGCATTTTTATTAGTATTTCTACCTATAGCTATTTCTGCCATCATTACAGGGAAACATAACATAAAGCAAAAAGCAAGGTACATTACAACAAAAGCACCTCCTCCTCCATCACTTACTTCGAATGGAAATTTCCATATATTACCTAATCCTACTGCAGAACCAGCTGCTGCAAGTATAAAACCTAATTTGTTTGAAAAGCCTCCTCGACTAGTTTCTGTTACCCCCGCCATAAATTATAATAATTCGATAAAGTAAAGTTTATTTCAATGAGAATTTGTATAGATGTATAAATTAAAGTGCAAGAAAATACTTATCTCTTAATGCTACAACATTAAGTTTTTATACAAATTAAATATTATCACTTATTATCTTGAAATACCTTAAAGAAACAATCATATCAAGAGTACTTTCAATACTAAATAAAGATAATAACTATCTTAAATTACCCATTAATAAAAAAGGAATTATACCTCATGATATAATTCCTTAAATATATGATATTCTAAATCTCCTAATCAATTAAATGAATACCAAAGAATTTAGAAAGAATTGTAATAATTGTAATTGATCCTAAAATAAATGGAGCTAAATATTTTAAAGCAAAGATTGTGTACTTACCCATAAAAGATGTTGCAAACCCTGGGTTACCACTTTCTATTTCTTCTTTAAATTTATCTCCTCTCCAAATATATGCTGTATAAACAGAAACTAAAAAACCTCCTAAAGGTAAGAAAGTATCTGAAGCTAAATCTTCAATAAAATCCATGAAATTTACCGTAATATTGGAACCATGATAATGTACAAAATTTGTAAAAAAGTCTACAGTTCCATTTCCTAACATAGATGGAATACCTAATAAAAAGATTACAGCTCCAACAATCCAAACAGCCCTACTTCTTCTTATCTCAAATTCATCTACTACATAAGCTACAGGCACTTCTAATAAAGAAACAGTTGATGTTAAAGCTGCAAATGATAATAATACAAAGAACAAACCTCCAATACATCTACCTAATACAGGACCAATAGATTCAAAGGCTCCTGGTAAAACTGTGAATATTAATCCTGCTCCGCCTCCTTGCCCTTGTAAACCTTGAGAAAAAATAAAAGCAAACATCATTAAGCCTGCAATAAATGCAATACCAACGTCTGCTAATAAAATCATTGATGTTGCACTTACAATATTATCTTTTTTGCCTACATAACTACCATAAGTAATCAATGCACCCATACCAAGAGATAATGAGAAGAATGCTTGTCCCATTGCACCATAAGCTGTCTTAAACGTAATTTCACTAAAATCAGGTATTAGATAAAACTTCACGCCGTCAATTGCACCTGGCTGTGTTAATGAATAAGCCATTAACCCAAAAATTAAAAATAACAGTGTAGGCATTAAAATTTTAGAAGCTTTTTCAATTCCTCCAGATACTCCTTTTGCTACAATATAAATTGTAATAAACATAAAGACTGTAGAAACCATTAAGTTAATGTGCCAATTACCTACAAATTCTCCAAAGTTACTACCCACAGAAAAATTTCCAGAAAACATTTCAACGGCAAAACCTAAGGCCCACCCAGCAACAACATTATAAAAAGAAAGTATTAGTGATCCACTTAATACGGCTAGTATCCCTACACCTGCCCATTTTTTATGTCCATTAGCTGCAAAAGCACCTACTGCATTTTTATTAGTTTTTCTACCTAAAGCAATTTCTGCCATCATAACAGGGAAGCAAAGCATGAAACAAAATAGTAAGTACATTACTACAAATGCACCACCTCCTCCATCGCTTACTTCAAATGGAAATTTCCAAATATTTCCGAGGCCTACTGCAGAACCTGCAGCTGCCATAATAAAACCGAATTTATTCGAGAAGCCACCGCGACTACTCTCAGAATTCTTTATACCTGCCATTTTTTTATAATTGAATTGTTTGTCAATGAGATTCTAACTTGTTAGGGATTTAACTAACCGACACGCAATAAAATAGTTATCAATAAGTTTGTCAATTTTATATGGATATATTTACTATTTATCAAAACCACTAACACTAATAGCTATTTTATCAGAATTAAAATAAAGTAAATGATAAATACTCAATATATTATTTCCCTCTCGAAAATAAAAAATAAAAAAAGACCCAAGTAGCTACAACTACTTGGGTCCACCTGAATGCAAGTTTTTTTTGTTAGTGCTTCTGCTTATTTAGCAGGTGCACCACCTTTGTTACCGCCTTTTCTGCCACCACGGCCGCCTCTACGACGATCGTTGTTACGCTTACCACCACGATCGTTACCACCTCTACGGTTGTCACGACGTCCAGTTTCAGCTGATGGAGAAAGATCACGACGACCTAAAACTTCACCTTTGAATACCCAAACTTTGATACCAATGATACCATAAACAGTTAAAGCTTCAGATAAAGCATAGTCGATATCCGCACGTAAAGTATGCAAAGGAATACGACCTTCTTTGTATAGTTCAGTACGTGCCATTTCAGCACCACCTAAACGACCAGAAAGTTTTACCTTGATACCTTGAGCACCATGACGTACCGCGTTAGCGATAGCTTGTTTCATAGCACGACGGTAAGAAACACGGCTTTTTAATTGTTGAGCGATAGACTCACCAATTAATTTAGCGTCAGTTTCAGGACGTTTAACCTCAGAGATGTTGATTTGAACATCTTTTCCAGTTAAACGCTTTAACTCTTCTTTAATTTTATCTACCTCAGCACCTGCTTTACCGATAACAACACCCGGGCGAGCAGTATGAATAGTTAAAGTAACGCGCTTAATAGTACGCTCAATAACTACACGTGAAATACCTGCACGAGGGTTCGGTAAACGAACTGCGATATATTTTCTGATCTTGTTATCCTCTACAAGCTTGTCAGAGAAATCTTTTCCACCATACCAGCTAGATTCCCATCCTCTGATATAGCCTAAACGAAGACCAATTGGATTTATCTTTTGTCCCATGGAAAATTTTATTAATTATCTGACTCGTTTGATTCTGAAGAACCTTCTGACACTACGTCAATAAGGCTTGTGCTGCGAGCATCTACAACCACAGTTACGTGGTTAGAACGCTTGCGGATTCTGTGAGCACGACCTTGAGGTGCTGGACGGAAACGCTTTAATTGGCGACCACCAGTTACAAAGATTGATTTCACATATAAATCTGCATCTTCAACAGACTCGTCAGGGTTTTTATTTTCCCAGTTTGCCACTGCAGAAAGAATTAACTTTTCTACTAGAGGAGCACCAGCTTTTTGAGCATAACGGAGAGTATTCAGTGCATCAATAACCTGCACACCTCTTACTGCGTCCGCTACAAGCATCATCTTGCGTGGAGCGATAGGGCAATTGTTAAGTTTTGCTACTGCTTCCATTATTTCTTGCCTTTATCTTTTTTGTTGATATGACCTTTGTAAGTACGTGTTGGAGCAAATTCTCCTAGCTTATGACCTACCATATTTTCGGTAACATAAACAGGAATAAATTTGTTGCCATTATGTACAGCAAATGTATGACCGATGAAATCTGGAGAGATCATAGATCTACGAGACCAAGTCTTGATGACTTGCTTCTTGCCAGACTCATTAGTCGCATCGATTTTCTTTACCAAACGAAAATCAATGTAAGGTCCTTTTTTTAGCGATCTTGCCATGACTTAAATTACTTTTTCCTTCTTGAAACGATCAGCTTACTAGAGTACTTCTTAGTGTTACGCGTTTTCTGACCTTTAGCGTAAACACCTGTACGTGAACGAGGGTGACCTCCTGAAGATTTACCTTCACCACCACCCATAGGGTGATCAACTGGGTTCATTGCAACACCTCTTACACGTGGTCTACGACCTAACCAACGCTTTCTACCAGCCTTACCTAAACGAACGTTCATATGATCGCCGTTAGAAACAGTACCGATAGTTGCTAAGCATTCGATTAATACTAGTCTAGTTTCACCTGAAGGTAATTTAAGTGTAGCATATCTACCTGTACGACCTAACAACTGTGCATAAGCACCAGCAGAACGTACCATAGCAGCACCTTTACCTGGCTTCAACTCCACATTGTGGATAATTGAACCAACAGGGATTTCAGACAATGGAAGCGCATTTCCAAGATCAGGAGCTACACCTGAACCAGACAAGATAGTCTGTCCAACTTGTAATCCTTCTGGAGCAACGATATACGTTTTAGCACCATCTACATAATAGATCAATGCAATACGTGCAGTACGGTTTGGATCGTACTCGATAGATTTCACGATACCAGGAATGCCATGCTTGTTACGTTTGAAGTCGATCGCACGTAATTTACGCTTATGACCGCCACCAATGTTACGTACAGTCATTTTACCTGAGTTGTTACGACCACCTGAACGGTGCTTACCAACAGTCAGTGACTTTTCTGGTGTACTTTTCGTGATTTCCTCGAAAGTAGGAGCGACTCTGAATCGCTGTCCCGGAGTTATGGGCTTTAACTTTTTAACAGCCATTTTTCAAACTTTCGTAATTTGCTTTTACAGTAATCAGATAGGTTTTCCTGACTACCATAGACAACAAATTGGTTAAACTTATACCAGTGCTCGGAACCCAAAAGTTCCGAACCCGATACTTTTCTTTTTTCTTTAGATCAGATCTTAAAGACCTTCGTAGATGTCGATAATCTCACCCTCTACAACTTTCACCATCGCTTTTTTGTATGATGAAGTATGACCGCTAATTACAGCAGCTTTTGTGTAACGAGTTTTTGATTTACCTGGTAGAATTGCAGTACGAACTGCATCTACAGAAACACCATACTTTGCTTCAACAGCTTGTTTGATCTGTACCTTGTTAGCTCCTTTAGCTACTACGAAAGTGTAAACACCTTTTTCGTGAGCAATTGCAGCCTTTTCTGTCAAGATAGGTTTTACCAATACTTGCATTATATTAAGGGCTTAGAGGTTAGACAATTTTTCAACTGCGTCTTGAGCAAGAACTAACTTGTCTGCGTGCAAGATATCATAAGTGTTTAACGAATTAACCACTACAACATTTGCCTTAGATAAGTTTCTTGAAGACTTATAAACATTTTCGTTTTGCTCACCAAGAACTACTAATGTTTTAACACCAGTTAAGTTCAAGTTTGCAAGCACTTCTTTAAATGCTTTAGTTTGAGGAGCATCAAATGATAAACCTTCAACAGCTATAACATTACTTTCTTGTGCTTTGTAAGCAAGTGCCGAACGACGAGCCAATTGCTTAACTTTTTTGTTAAGTGATTGACGGTAATCTCTCGGACGAGGTCCAAAAATACGTCCACCTCCACGGAATACTGGAGATTTGATTGAGCCCGAACGAGCCGTACCTGTACCTTTTTGTTTTTTAAGCTTGCGAGTAGATCCTGCGATCTCAGCACGCTCTTTAGCTTTATGCGTTCCTTGACGTTGTGCTGCCAAGTACGCTTTCACGTCAAGATAGATAGCGTGATCATTTGGCTCGATGCCAAATACCGCTTCTGGTAAAGTTACTTTACCTGTCTCAACGCCTTTAGAATTCAATACTGCGATTTCCATCTTCCGACTACTTTTCAAGGATTACGTAAGAATTTTTAGCACCTGGGATTGCACCAGAAACAAGGATTAAACCGTCCTCTGGGTACATCTTCATAACGCGTAAGTTCATCACTTTAACACGTTTTCCACCAGTACGTCCAGCCATACGAAGACCTTTGAAAACACGTGATGGAGTAGCACAAGCACCAATAGCACCTGGAGCTCTCAAACGGTTATGCTGACCGTGAGTAGCTTGTCCAACACCACCGAAGTTGTGTCTCTTAACTACACCTTGGAAACCTTTACCTTTTGATGTTCCTACGATATCAACAAATTCTCCCTCAGAGAAAATTTCATCCATCTTTAAAACGTCTCCTAATCCACGCTCCATTACTGGGTTACGGAATTCAATTACTTTGCGCTTAGGCGTAGTACTTGCTTTTGAGAAGTGACCTTTCATAGCAGCGGACGTGCGCTTCTCCTTTTTCTCGTCGAAGCCTACTTGGATAGCAGTGTAGCCATCCGTTTCTTGCGTCTTAACTTGAGTCACAACGTTAGGACCAGTTTGAATCAACGTACAAGCGATATTCTTGCCGTTTTCATCATAAATACTAGTCATACCGACTTTTTTTGCAATAAGTCCTGGCATTGTTCTATACTTAATTAAATTTTATAAAATACCTGAATGTCAGCTCATAAACATCCAGCTCACTGAACAAAAAATACGCATCGAGCTCCCCGTCTGGTCCTTCATTTTGTATCTCTCGTTCGAGCTGATTTGATATAGTACAGCTTTCAAACGGCTTGCAAAGGTAAGCATTTTAAATAACATACCAAATATTTATTCTTATATCACTAAAAAACAGGAACATAGGTAGCTTTTATTAACATAAACATTATATTCCCATAATTTTTGAAATTTTCAGACTTCAATCTCATTTTTTTGTTCTTTGAACATGTATAATATGACTAAAAAAAATACTAGACGATCATTCATTAAAAAGCTTTCTAAAGTAAGTACAGCTACAATTGCAAGTGGCTTAATAGCAGCATGTGATAATTCTACTTCAAAAAAGAAAAAAACAAATAACAATAAGGATCAAATATTTAATTGGAAATGCGTCACAGTTTGGCCTCCTAACTTCCCTATTCTTGGTGAAAGTGTGAATAACTTAGCGAAAGAACTGTTTGATTTATCTGATGGGCGTTTAAACATAAAAGTATATGGCGGAGGTGAACTAGTACCTGCATTAGAGTCTTTTGATGCTGTCCAATTGGGTGGTGTTCAAATGATGCATGGTGCTGCATATTATTGGGCTGGTAAAATTCCTGCATCTGTATTTTTTACAGCCACTCCTTTCGGAATGAATACTAGAGAGCAAAATGCTTGGTTATTATATGGAGGTGGTAACGAACTTTGGAAAGAATTATATAATAAGATTGGTTTAGAGCCATTTCCATGCGGAAATACTGGAACACAAATGGGTGGATGGTTTAATACAAAAATTAACTCTACTAAAGACTTAAAAGGTATAAAAATGAGAATTCCAGGTTTAGGTGGAAAAGTTTTCACCAAGGCTGGGGGAACTTCTGTTACTGTTCCTGGCGGTGAAATTTACACCAACCTAGAACGAGGTGTGATTGATGCAACAGAATGGATTGGTCCTTATCATGATTATCTAATGGGTTTTCACAAAATTGCCAAATATTACTATTACCCAGGGTGGCATGAACCTTCTGCGACATTAGAGTTAGTTTGTAATAAAAAAGCTTATGATAGTTTACCTGAAGATCTTCAAGTATTGATTAAAGCAGTTTCTTTAAAATACAATGGCATTATGATGTCTGAGTTTGAAAAATTCAATACAGAATATTTACAAAAAATTGTACAAGAAGGCAAGAATGAAATACTTCCCTTCCCTGAAGATGTAATGGAAGCTCTAAAAGGTTATTCAGAAGACACTTTAAATGAACTAATTGCTAATGACCCATTTGCTAAAAAAGTAAATGAAAGCTTCCAAGCATTCAAGAAAAATATTAAACAATGGTCAATAATCTCAACAGATGCAATGCAACCTTATTTATAACCATAAAATGGTGTATCTTTGCAGCTTATAAATCATTGATTCTCATAGATGAATACAAAATTATTAGCCAAAGTAAAAGATGCTTGCAAGGCTGCAGGTAAATCTTTTGTTTTCACTGCACCTGATGAAAACGACGAAAGTCAAGTTCAATTCCAATTTATTGGAACTAGAAGTGGAGAAGAAGTTGTAATGGATGCGTTTTTATATACGCTTGAAATGGAATACTTCGCAAAAATTCATGAAGAAGCAACTCAGCTTGTTATTGAAGAAAATCCTAAATTCAAAGATGCTGACTTTGATGTCATTGACGGTCCACATATCGAAGCCTTAGAAGATATTTCTGCTGAAATTGCTAAGAACGACGATTATGATGTTGCTGAATTTGTTGAAGAGCGCCCTGAAGATGCAGATGGTAGCGGTGTACCATTAGATATTTGTTTAAATATCCCTTCGGTTACTGATGAAGTAATTGCTAAGTTCATTAAAGAATACAATGATAATACATTAAAACTTGATGATACAGTTTACTCATTCGATATCTGGAATGAGAAATAAAATAGCGAATAGCAAAAAGAGGTTGATATGAAAACATATCAACCTCTTTTTTTATAAAAATTCTCTAATTAGTCTCTAAGACGACCACTAATCGAATCTCTCACTTTTTTCTCATCTCGCTGTATAAACCTATTCGCTAATGAATTAAACACTATAGAGAATACAGGTAAAAAGAAACCAACAGCAAATTTACCTTCACCGCCAACTAATTCAGTACCCATAAAATATCCATAATAAAAGATCAACCCTATTGTTGCAAATATCAATACACTATTTAATAGGTTCAATTTCATTTGATTCATTCTATTTTTAAAAGAGAATAAAGAAATTGCTGCTACAAATGCAGATAATCCAGACACAATAGCTATTGCTACAGTATTTACTGTATCTCCACCAGATACTACTAATTGTAATGCCGTTAAAGTGGCTTGTTTTCCTTCAACATTTGCAGACCAAATGGGTGCAAAAATTACAGCTACCATTGCTACTGTAATTAAAAAAAGGAAAATTGATTGAATTCTTTGAATCATTTTCTATCTGATATTTTAATAACATACTCTTTTTCAAGAATATATTAACTATTTATTTATACAGGTATCTTGTCAACTCTATTTTGATGACGTCCTCCTTCAAAATCTGTTGATATAAAAGTATCAACAATCTCAATTGCTCTTGCAAGTGAAATAAATCGAGCAGGCATTGATAATACGTTTGCATTATTGTGCTGACGAGTTAAAGCTGCTAATACTGGCTCCCAACATAATCCTGCACGAATACCTTTATGCTTGTTTGCTACCATAGAAACACCAATTCCACTACCACAAATAGTGATACCAAATTCATACTCACCATTTTCAACAGCTGTTGCTAAAGGATGTACATAATCAGGGTAGTCGCAAGATGCTGTAGAAAAAGGACCAAAATCCTTTACCTCATGACCATTTGCTTCTAAGTGCTTAATGATTTCGTCTTTGTATTCGTAACCTGCGTGATCGCCACCAATTGCCAATTTCATTATCTGACTAATTTAATGTTTAGTATTATTCTAGATGAAATTTCATCAGAACTGCAAAGTTATCAATTGTTTTGCGTAGACGACAAGTTATTTTAATTTAATACAATATTTTTGTGTTTTTTCTTCTCAAAGAATACTTTTCAAGGCTATAGAAAATGCTTCTGCTATATTTTGTGATCTATATCTAGCGTATGCGCTACTTTTTAATGTTTTTAGTTTTCCATTTTTTTTCCACTCCAAGAACATTGAAGATATTAATTGCTTTATTTCTTGTTTTTGATTGTACTCAAAACATTCTCCCATTCCTGTTTCTGCAATTATTTTAGAAGAATCTCCAGATGTATTTCCTAGACTGAGGATATTTTTTTCAAGAGCAAGATATTCAAACAACTTACCTGGTATACGACCTGATGAATTATCTGCTTTATTTAATAGCATCAAAAGTATGTCTGAAGATTTACCTCTTTCTAAAGCTTCTTTTCTTGTTAATTGAGAAATAAAAGACACTAAACCTTCGTCCTTGTGTTTTTCAATAAATTCTAATATTGAATAATCTATTTGACCAATAAATTGTAATTCAAATTGAGTAGAAAACCCTTCCAGTTCTGTTGATAGCTCTAAAATTATATCAAGTAATTGATAAGGAACACGATCTTTACCCACTAAACCAAGATGCGTCATTCTCATTTTTTTACCATCTGATTTATCAGATAACATTGAAAAATCTTGAGGGTCATAACCTAATGGAACTACAGTAACATTTTTGGCTCCAATATCTAAAAGATCATTTCTCCATGCATCACTTACTGTTGTTATTACATCTGCCTTCTTGAATATTTGTTGTTCTAATTGATGATGCTTATTATCCGCCCAATCCGTTAAAATTAATTCTTTATAATAATCTACTTGAGTCCATGGATCTTGAAAATCTGCTAACCAAGGTAAATCAAATTGATTTTTTAAATGAGCTCCTATTAAATTAACTGAATGAGGAGGTCCTGTAGTAATAATTGCATCTACTTGATTCTTCTCTAAATAACTTGATACTTCTTTTACAACCGGTTCAATCCAAAATTTTCTAGCATCAGGTATAAAAAAATTACTCCTTACAAAAACTGCTAGCTTTGCTTTCCAAGATTTACTTTTCTCATCTGATGCTACTAAAACATTATTGACATTTTCATCCTTATTTCTTGAAGTAAACTTTTTATATAAACTGTAAGGTTCCCAAATAGGTACTTTTATCCTTTCAATATCTTGAGGGAAATCTTCTAACATTTCATTGTCAAAAGATGGATAGTGTGCATCTTTAGGGGTAATTAAAACAGGTTCCCAACCAAAATCTCTAATATATTTTATTAACTTAAGAGGTCTGATTACAGGTATACCTCCACATGGAGGGAAATAATAAGTTATAACAAGTACCTTTTTCATAAGGGTTTAATTTATTCAAAATAACAGGTAACATCTGTAAATAAAGGTACACAAATTGAGTACTGTATACTTAAAAAACTATATATCTTTTGATATTTATTTCTAAGCCTTTAAAAGTCTAACTATAAACATTAATTTTGATCTAGTCTCAAATTTAAAGTACATATGCTCACACTTGCTGAAGTAATCGCTGAACTGATAAATGAATCTCCTTTTCTACAAGAGGGAATTGCAGAAGGTATTATAAATTATAGTGCTCTTGCTAGAAAGTTACATCCTGAAATTGAACAAAGATTTAATAAAGAGGTACAACAAGGAGCAATTGTAATGGCACTTAAGCGAATGGCTCACAAGGTTGACGCCTCTCAATTAGAAGATCAAGCAAAAGATTACATAAGACATATGGGAGATATTTTAGTAAGATCAGACCTTGTCGATTTTGCCTATAAAAACTCTCCTACACTTATTCGTGCACAGAAAGATTTATTAGAATTAGTACAAAATAGTAGTAGTGACTTATTTCATGCTTCATCAAAAGGTATGCATGAGACAAATATTATTACGAGTAGAACTTTTGCAGATAAAGTAAAAGAACTCTTCTGGGAAGAAGAAAAACTTTCAGAAATTCAAGATCTTGCTGCTGTTACTATGAGAATGCCAATATCTTATACTAAAGATGCTCCGGGTGTTTTTTATCATATCTTAAAAACACTAGCTTGGAATAAAATAAATGTTGTAGAATTTATATCTACTAAGCATGAATTTTCTATAATTATCGAGAAAGAAGAGATAAACCATACTTTCAAGTTATTACATGACATGAAAAATAGTTAGTTAACTACCTTCATACATTATCTTAATAACTAAAAAGTCATAAGATATTTAATTATCCTATGGCTTTTTAGTTTGTCATAAAATTCTTCTGACTACTACTATTCCATAAAAAAGTATAGCCACAAAAAAAGGTTAGTCAACATCATGTGTTAACTAACCTTCTATATATAATGAATGTGGCGTCGACCTACTCTCCCGGGGATTAACCCAGTACCATCAGCACTGTGGGGCTTAACTGCTCTGTTCGGAATGGAAAGAGGTGAACACCCACGTCATTGACACCATCAATATCTTAATATCTTTGATTATCGAATTTAATCACTAATACAAAATAACTAATAAAAATCAGTTATTTGACAGTGAAAAGGAAAAACTTTGCTAGCACTCTATTACTAGAGTGCTAACCGTAAAAGAAAAGCTATTGGGCGATTAGTACTTCTCAGCTGAATGTATCTCTACACGTACACTTGAAGCCTATCAACGTCATCATCTATAACAACCCTTATATGGAAATCTCATCTCGAGGTGGGTTTCGCGCTTAGATGCTTTCAGCGCTTATCCGCTCCACACATAGGTACCCGGCGATGCTCCTGGCGGAACAACCGGTACGCCAGAGGTGTGTCCAACTCGGTCCTCTCGTACTAAAGTCAGAGCCTCTCAAATTTCCTACGCCCGCAACAGATAGAGACCGAACTGTCTCACGACGTTCTGAACCCAGCTCGCGTGCCACTTTAATGGGCGAACAGCCCAACCCTTGGGACCTTCTCCAGCCCCAGGACGTGACGAGCCGACATCGAGGTGCCAAACCTCCCCGTCGATATGAGCTCTTGGGGGAGATCAGCCTGTTATCCCCAGAGTACCTTTTATCCTTTGAGCGATGGCCCTTCCATGCGGTACCACCGGATCACTATGTCCCACTTTCGTGCCTGTTCGAAATGTCTCTCTCGCAGTCAGGCTCCCTTATGCCATTGCGCTCTTCCGACGATTGCCGACCGTCGTGAGGGAACCTTGGAAAGCCTCCGTTACTCTTTTGGAGGCGACCACCCCAGTCAAACTACCCACCAAACAATGTCCGAGTATACGCTCGTTAGACCGTCAAACAGGAAAGGGCGGTATTTCAACAATGACTCCAAAATGCCTGGCGACACTCCTTCATAGTCTCCCGCCTATCCTACACATTCCTGGCCAACGGCCAACGTTAAGTTGCAGTAAAGGTTCATGGGGTCTTTTCGTCCCGTTGCGGGTAAGCGGCATCTTCACCGCTACTTCAATTTCACCGAGCTCATGGCCGAGACAGCGTCCAGATCGTTGCACCATTCGTGCAGGTCGGAACTTACCCGACAAGGAATTTCGCTACCTTAGGACCGTTATAGTTACGGCCGCCGTTTACTGGGGCTTCAATTCAGAGCTTCGTCCTAAAACTAACTCCCCCTCTTAACCTTCCAGCACCGGGCAGGTGTCAGGCTATATACTGAATCTTTCGAGTTCGCATAGCCATGTGTTTTTGTTAAACAGTCGCCTGGACTTCTTCGCTGCGGCCTCTTACAAAGTAAGTAGGCGCCCCTTCTCCCGAAGTTACGGGGCTAATTTGCCTAGTTCCTTAGCCATGAATCACTCGAGCGCCTCGGATTACTCATCCTAACCACCTGTGTCGGTTTGGGGTACGGGATCCAATAATATAATCTTAGAAGGTTTTCTCGGAAGCGTTTCGTATCGTTATCACATTGACCGTAGTCGCTATGTACTGTCTAGTTTCCCCAAGGACTACGCATTTAACTATAGTCCCTATAGGTACACTATTCAACGTGCTATTCCGTCAGCACGCAGATACTGCATCACTCCGTCACTCCATCAGTATTATCGGATGCTCAGGAATTTTGACCTGATATCCATCGAGTATGCCCTTCGGCAATCCCCTTAGGTCCCGGCTAACCCTGGGACGATTAGCGTCGCCCAGGAAACCTTGGTCTATCGGCGGGCAGGTTTCTCACCTGCCTTATCGTTACTTATGCCTACATTTGCTTTTCTAACAAGTCCACAACACATCACCATGCTGCTTCAACCCTGTCAGAATGCTCCCCTACCACTCGTGCTTACGCACAAATCCATGTCTTCGGTGGATAATTTATGCCCGATCATTATCGATGCTCTGTCGCTCGACCAGTGAGCTGTTACGCACTCTTTGAATGAATAGCTGCTTCCAAGCTAACATCCTGGCTGTCTCAGCGACTGAACCTCCTTAGTTCAACTTAATTATCACTTGGGGACCTTAGACGATGGTCCGGGTTCTTTCCCTCTCGGACTAGGACCTTGGCACCCTAGCCCTCACTGCCGGTAGTGTTTGATGGCATTCGGAGTTCATCTAGATTTGGTAGGATATGACTCCCCCGCATCTAATTGGTAGCTCTACCTCCATCAAACTCATCCGACGCTGCCCCTAAAGGCATTTCGGGGAGTACGAGCTATTTCCAGGTTTGATTGGCCTTT
>NZ_CP076128.1:3060000-3075000 GCF_018736065.1 Flammeovirga kamogawensis | reverse complement strand
GGAAGCAGCTATTCATTCAAAGAGTGCGTAACAGCTCACTGGTCGAGCGACAGAGCATCGATAATGATCGGGCATAAATTATCCACCGAAGACATGGATTTGTGCGTAAGCACGAGTGGTAGGGGAGCATTCTGACAGGGTTGAAGCAGCATGGTGATGTGTTGTGGACTTGTTAGAAAAGCAAATGTAGGCATAAGTAACGATAAGGCAGGTGAGAAACCTGCCCGCCGATAGACCAAGGTTTCCTGGGCGACGCTAATCGTCCCAGGGTTAGCCGGGACCTAAGGGGATTGCCGAAGGGCATACTCGATGGATATCAGGTCAAAATTCCTGAGCATCCGATAATACTGATGGAGTGACGGAGTGATGCAGTATCTGCGTGCTGACGGAATAGCACGTTGAATAGTGTACCTATAGGGACTATAGTTAAATGCGTAGTCCTTGGGGAAACTAGACAGTACATAGCGACTACGGTCAATGTGATAACGATACGAAACGCTTCCGAGAAAACCTTCTAAGATTATATTATTGGATCCCGTACCCCAAACCGACACAGGTGGTTAGGATGAGTAATCCGAGGCGCTCGAGTGATTCATGGCTAAGGAACTAGGCAAATTAGCCCCGTAACTTCGGGAGAAGGGGCGCCTACTTACTTTGTAAGAGGCCGCAGCGAAGAAGTCCAGGCGACTGTTTAACAAAAACACATGGCTATGCGAACTCGAAAGATTCAGTATATAGCCTGACACCTGCCCGGTGCTGGAAGGTTAAGAGGGGGAGTTAGTTTTAGGACGAAGCTCTGAATTGAAGCCCCAGTAAACGGCGGCCGTAACTATAACGGTCCTAAGGTAGCGAAATTCCTTGTCGGGTAAGTTCCGACCTGCACGAATGGTGCAACGATCTGGACGCTGTCTCGGCCATGAGCTCGGTGAAATTGAAGTAGCGGTGAAGATGCCGCTTACCCGCAACGGGACGAAAAGACCCCATGAACCTTTACTGCAACTTAACGTTGGCCGTTGGCCAGGAATGTGTAGGATAGGCGGGAGACTATGAAGGAGTGTCGCCAGGCATTTTGGAGTCATTGTTGAAATACCGCCCTTTCCTGTTTGACGGTCTAACGAGTGTATACTCGGACATTGTTTGGTGGGTAGTTTGACTGGGGTGGTCGCCTCCAAAAGAGTAACGGAGGCTTTCCAAGGTTCCCTCACGACGGTCGGCAATCGTCGGAAGAGCGCAATGGCATAAGGGAGCCTGACTGCGAGAGAGACATTTCGAACAGGCACGAAAGTGGGACATAGTGATCCGGTGGTACCGCATGGAAGGGCCATCGCTCAAAGGATAAAAGGTACTCTGGGGATAACAGGCTGATCTCCCCCAAGAGCTCATATCGACGGGGAGGTTTGGCACCTCGATGTCGGCTCGTCACGTCCTGGGGCTGGAGAAGGTCCCAAGGGTTGGGCTGTTCGCCCATTAAAGTGGCACGCGAGCTGGGTTCAGAACGTCGTGAGACAGTTCGGTCTCTATCTGTTGCGGGCGTAGGAAATTTGAGAGGCTCTGACTTTAGTACGAGAGGACCGAGTTGGACACACCTCTGGCGTACCGGTTGTTCCGCCAGGAGCATCGCCGGGTACCTATGTGTGGAGCGGATAAGCGCTGAAAGCATCTAAGCGCGAAACCCACCTCGAGATGAGATTTCCATATAAGGGTTGTTATAGATGATGACGTTGATAGGCTTCAAGTGTACGTGTAGAGATACATTCAGCTGAGAAGTACTAATCGCCCAATAGCTTTTCTTTTACGGTTAGCACTCTAGTAATAGAGTGCTAGCAAAGTTTTTCCTTTTCACTGTCAAATAACTGATTTATATTAGTTATTTTGCATTAGTGATTAGATTCGATAATCAAAGACATTAAGATATTGATGGTGTCAATGACGTGGGTGTTCACCTCTTTCCATTCCGAACAGAGCAGTTAAGCCCCACAGTGCTGATGGTACTGGGTTAACCCCCGGGAGAGTAGGTCGACGCCACATTCATTATATATAGAAGGTTAGTTAACACATGATGTTGACTAACCTTTTTTTGTGTTCAAATTTTTATAATTCGACTATAGAACTAGAATTCTATAATAGGGTTCTGTCTTAATACTTAATAATTTTATTGTATTAAGATGATATAATTAAGTTATTACATTAAGTAATAGCTTTCATTTACTTTCTAACCATTATAATACTAATTAAATAAAATTACTATATGGAAATGTTTGAAAATTTCTGTGCAAGTTTTAGTGCTTTTGCATGGGGAACACCACTTCTAATCTTACTCTTAGGAGGAGGTTTATTTTTCATGATTTATTCGAGGTTCTTACCTTTTAGATACCTAAAACATGCAATAGATGTATTGAGAGGTAAGTACGATGATAATGCAGCAGAAGGTGATATAGACCATTATGAAGCACTATCAGGAGCAATTGCAGCAACTGTTGGTATGGGAAATATTAGCGGCGTTGCTGTAGCTTTAGTAATGGGTGGACCAGGAGCTTTATTTTGGATGTGGATGAGTGCTTTACTAGGTATGGCAACAAAGTTTTTTACATGTACCTTAGCTGTGATGTACAGAGGTCATGACTCTCATGGTCATGCAGAAGGTGGACCTATGTATTATATAGAAGAAGGACTTGGAAAAAAATGGAAACCTTTAGCTGTATTTTTTGCTGCTGCAGGTTTATTGGGGGTAACACCTATGTTTCAAGCAAATCAACTGACTGAAGTAATAAGAACTGTCGTTTTAAAAGATGTAATCCCTGTAACAGCTGATACCACAATGATTAATTTTATTATCGGGGTAGTTATTATGATTGTAGTTTCGATAGTAATATTTGGAGGTATTGAAAGAATTGGGAAAGTAGCGGGTAAATTAGTACCAGTAATGGTAGTTATTTATGTTGTTGCTGTACTTGGTATTATTGGTTTAAATATTGACAAATTACCTTCTATCATCTCAAGTATATTTACTGAGGCTTTTAATTTTGAGTCTGTTGCTGGTGGAGCTTTTGGAGCTGTAATAATTATTGGAGCTAAAAGAGCAGCATTTTCAAACGAAGCAGGGATTGGTACTGCGCCAATGATGCATGGTGCAGCAAAAACGGATGAACCAGTTAGAGAAGGCTTAGTAGCCATGATTGGGCCATTTATAGATACAATAGTAGTTTGTACAATGACGGCTTTAGCAATTATGGCATCTGGTGTTTATGATCCTAATGCGGTAAATGTTCAAGGAGTTATGTTAACAACTCAAGCTTTTTCTGCTGTTTATCCTACAATGGGACCAATTATTCTTTCTGTTTGTGTACTGTTTTTTGCATTAACAACATTATTCTCATTTTCATATTATGGCACAAAATGTTTAGGTTATTTAATAGGTGCAGATAAAAAGCATTACTTCAATTATTATTATGTAATACTAATTGTAGTAGGATCTGTAATCAAATTAGAAGCAATTATTAATTTAATTGATGGTGTTTATGCAACAATGGCAATTCCAACAATGATTGGAGCACTATTATTAGCACCAAAGGTTAGAGAAGCAGCTGTAGATTATTTCCATAGAATGGATTTGATAGATAAAAAATAGAAAGTTTTAATAAAATGAAAAAGGGTCCTATTCAAGTATAATTTGAGTAGGACCCTTTTCATTTTTAAACATAAAAAAAGGTTGAAATATTTAAATTTCAACCTTTTAGTGACCTCGCCAAGATTCAAACTTGGAACCTTCACAGCCGTAATGTGATGCTCTATTCAGTTGAGCTACGAAGCCATTTGGCTTTACAGGAAAAAGTTAGTGACCTCGCCAAGATTCAAACTTGGAACCTTCACAGCCGTAATGTGATGCTCTATTCAGTTGAGCTACGAAGCCATTTAGATATGCTTTTTCCTTTAAAGCGATGCAAAAGTATGATGAAAATTACTACGAAACAAATTTATTTCATCATAAATCAATAATAAAAGTCAATATCATATAATTATTGAGGTAATTCTTCTCCCATTGCTTGGTATATAGCAGATTGAATACCTTCTCTAATGTTTTCCTTAGCAAGTTTATTATTTCTTGCTGTAGGATAAACTCTATTAGAAAGAAAAATATAAACAATACTATTTGTTGGATCAACCCATGCACAAGTACCAGTAAAACCAGTATGTCCAAAAGTTGATTTTGGAGCAAGAGGTGAAGTGTTACCTTCATCTCCTTTTAATGGAGGTTTATCCCAACCCAAAGCTCTACGGTTTTTGAATCGTGTATATGGTTGTCTATTGAAGTTATTTAATGTGGTTTCATCAAAAAATTGGTGTTGCCCATAGGTACCTTTTTGAAGGTTCATTTGCATTAATATAGCTAAATCATGAGCGTTAGAAAATACACCTGCATGTCCAGCAACTCCTCCCATTAAATCAGCAGATGGATCATGAACTATTCCTTTTATTAAACATTGGCGATAGTTAATATCCATTTCAGTAGGGGGGATTCTATTAATATTGATTTTTTTTAAGGGTAAATATCCTAATGTTCTAGTTCCTAAAGGTTCATACAAATTCTTAGCTAAATACTTATCAATTGTAGTATGTGTTTCTTTCTCAACAACTCTTTGTAAAAAATAATATCCTAAATCACTATACCAATATCTATATACTGATTTTGTATAACGTCTTCTAGTAGAAATTGGAGAAGCAAGTAACCAGTCCCACATTGCATTTTTAATCGTATCTGATGCATATAAATCAGGGGTTACTTCCACCGTAAAACCTTTCTTTTTGTAGGGGCTAATGTAAGTAGAATTATATTCTTTTTTTTCTCTATCATAAACATGTCCCCAGAAATAATACCCTCCTTTTAATGGTGCAGTATGTGTAAGAAACTGAATTAATTTAATATCACCTTTATTAGTTGTATCTGTATTTGTTATATAATGATCAAGCGAATTATTTACATTAATAGAGTCTTGATAATCTAGCATCATAAGTGCTTGTGTTGTGGCAGCAACTTTAGTTACAGAGGCAATATCATAAACAGTTTGATTAGTAACAGGAGTTTCTTTTTCATAAGTAAAATAGCCATATGATTTTTCAAAAACTATCTTTCCATTTTTTGCTACAACAATTTGGCATCCAGGAGTAGCTTCAATATTAATTGCATGATTTGCAATACTATCAATAAGGTAATTTAGTTTATTACCATCTATTCCTACTTGGTTTGGTTGTCCATAGCCTAAACGACCAACGCTTTCTGTTTTTTCTCCTTTATTTACTGTGAAATTTGGTGTAATAGTAATAGGAAGTTTTCCATTCCCAGAAATACTTCCTGCAATTACTTGAGCAGATGCTTCTTGAGCATATTCATCTGTAGAATAATTAATAATTATATTCTGACTTTTATCAAGATATCTCAATCCATCAGGAGCACCATGAAGAACAACAATTACTTTAGTTTTATGTTGAAGCTGTTCAATAAATTGCTCAGTTGCATAACTAACTCCATACCGATGTTTTGAAGATTCTTGATGGCATACAATATTTACGATTACAATATCTTTTTCTTTACATGATTCAAATAATAAATTGACTTGACTTGTTGAAAAGCTTGGTTGTTCAATTCTATGGTAATCATAGTCTACAAACATTTTTAATGTGTTTCCAAAATTATCTTCATGTCCTTTTAGTCCAATACTTACCAATTGATAAGATGTTTTGTTTAAAGAGGGTAAGGGGATTATTGAATCAGTATTATTTAGTACTGTTACAGACTTTTCGTAGGTATCTGCTTTTATTGCTTTAAGATCTTCTTTAGGTGTATAATTAGTAATATAAGATTTCTTTTTAGCTTTTAATTCAAGAACTTTTCTAACATTCTTGTTAATCAATGTTGTATCAACCTTACCTTTTTTAATTCCTAATACAATACCTTTAATTACTTCATTATAATAAGCTGATAAAGCAATAACATCATGTCCATTTTGTAAAGCATGAATTACATTATCAACAGTTAAAGAGGCATTAACACCTAAAGCAAGATCACCAGAAGCAATAAGACCATTATAACTTAATGAATCCTTTAGGTGATCTGTAAATTCTTTTCTGAAAATTGGTGTCTCGAAGTCTTCTCTAGAAGCTTTAAGTATATCAATATTATCTTTAACAAGCTGTGAAAGTATATTTTTTACATTATCATCAATAATTTTATAATCAAAATCATATGATAATGTAGTTCCTGTTAAAATATTATTTTGATGAAGTCCTTTAATAGATGCATGATTATTTTTCAAAACATTAATGACATCGTCACCAAATCCATAACCATATTTACCTTTATCTTTTTTAATTGAAAGGCTATTCGAAAAATAAATATCTAAATTTAGTTTGTTATTTATTTTACCAATTTCTTGATAAATACTGAAAGTAAAAATATTACTATTAATTGCACTTAGATTGTAATTATCTGGAAGTAATGAAAAATTTGGATCTAAACAGTTGATACTTTTTTGTGAAGTAGAGCCAATTAGTACTGGTACTTTATTAGGTAGCTTATTTAGATTTGAAAAATATGTAAATGAGTTTTTGGAGCAATTTTGAGAGAAGATAACTCCGCCCAATTTATTCTCTCTACCTAAAGCCTTCAACTCACTATCATTCTTTTGAGGAATGGCAAAGATAATTTGTCCAATTCTTTGCTCTAAGGTTAATTTTGAAAAAAGACTATCAACATCAAAATCAGATGCAACAGTTTTAGTCGAAATTGAAGACACCCAGAAAGTGATTAATATAAAAGTTGAAAATATATTTTTTTTAAAGTACATCAGTTGATCTAATTACACACATTATGCCACGATTAAATAATCCTCAATCACTCAAATTGATTGTGTTATAAAATGGTTTATTACCGAAATTTAAATGATTAGATTCAAATTGTTTTTATTTTCAGTCAGATTATTTCTTTTAAATATTAATAGATACAAATAATACCCAATTTTTTAAACAATTTGCTATTCATTTTGTGTTATAGTTTTAGTATTTCAATGTGTTGCAGTTTAATCCATAAATTTATATTAAATTTGCAAACTCAAACTCATTAAAAAATTTTACAAAGTGGAAAGTACAACAGTTAAGTATAAAGTTAAAGATATTTCTTTAGCGGACTGGGGGAGAAAAGAAATTGAACTTGCTGAAGCAGAAATGCCTGGTTTAATGTCTCTTAGAGAGGAATTTGGAGCTTCTAAACCTTTAAAAGGTGCTAGAATTGCAGGTTGTCTTCATATGACAATTCAAACTGCTGTTCTTATTGAAACTCTTGTAGAATTAGGTGCAGAAGTTACTTGGTCATCATGTAACATCTTCTCTACACAAGATCAAGCAGCAGCAGCAATTGCAGCAGCAGGAGTTCCTGTTTATGCATGGAAAGGTCTAACAGACGAAGAATTCGACTGGTGTATTGAGCAAACTTTACACGGTTTTGAGGGTGGAAAACCTTTAAATATGATTCTTGATGATGGTGGTGATTTAACTAACATGGTATTTGATAAATACCCAGAGTTAGTAGCTGGTATCAAAGGATTATCTGAAGAAACAACAACAGGTGTTTTAAGATTACATGATCGTGAGAAAAATGGTACTCTTCCAATTCCTGCAATTAATATTAATGATTCAGTAACTAAATCTAAATTTGACAACAAATACGGTTGTCGTGAATCTTTAGTTGACGGTATTCGTCGTGCTACAGATGTTATGATTGCAGGTAAAGTTGCAGTTGTGGCTGGTTACGGTGATGTTGGTAAAGGTTCTGCTGCTTCTTTAAGTGGTGCTGGAGCTCGTGTTATTGTTACTGAAATTGATCCAATTTGTGCTTTACAAGCTGCAATGGATGGTTATGAAGTGAAAAAGATGGATGATGCTATCTTAGAAGCAGATATTGTAGTAACTACTACAGGTAACAAAGATATTGTTGTTGGTCGTCATTTCGAAAAAGTGAAAGACAAAGCAATTGTTTGTAATATCGGTCACTTTGATAATGAAATTGATATGGCATGGTTAAATAAAAACTATGGTTCTTCAAAAGTAAATATCAAACCTCAAGTTGATAAATATACTGTAGCTTCTGGTAATGATGTAATTATCTTAGCTGAAGGTCGTTTAGTGAACTTAGGTTGTGCTACTGGTCACCCATCATTTGTTATGTCTAATTCTTTTGCTAATCAAACATTAGCTCAATTAGAACTTTGGACAAATACTGGTGCTTATGAAAATAAAGTGTATATGCTTCCTAAACATTTAGATGAGAAGGTTGCAAGACTTCATTTAGCAAAAATTGGTGTGGAATTAGAAACATTATCAGAAGATCAAGCAAATTATATTGGTGTTGATGTTAATGGTCCATTCAAGGTAGAACATTATCGTTACTAATCAGTAACTGATTTATATAAATAGGCTAGTTCATTTATTTGAGCTAGCCTATTTTTTTATTCATCAATTTCATCAATCTTAAAATCTTTACCTTTTCCAAATTCATATAACTCACTTAGTTTACAAATTTCTAATGTATCTAAGGTTTTGATTAAAAAATCATCATTATTATCTATAGAAAGTGTTTTAAATTTAAACACTTCACCATAATTTACTAATTGATATGTACGACCAACACGCATCGTATTCTTACTTATAGACATATTTTTGAATATAAATGTTTAAAATATTGACAATGTTTAAATTTTAAACTAAATTTGTTTTACAAACAATCCAGTAAGATAGTTTGTCAGTTTTTATTTAATTATTCTACAAAGGTAAAGTTTAGATGTTATGTATTTTCTAAAAAATTCTTCAGAGTTATCAGTAACAGGTACAAACCTTTCGATTGGAGTAAAATTTCCAAGTAGTGTATATATGAGGTACAAAGGAAATATCTACTCCTTTATTATTAATCCAAAACTAGCAATTACAATAATTGTTTTGTTGTTGTTTGTTTTAATGACTCAGTTTTTTTCAGGTCCTTCAGAAAAAATCATTTACGTTCAGGCACCAATAGCTGTAAATTACAATGGTCAAGAACCAACTTTAGATGAGTTTATTGAAGATTTTGGAATTGAGATTGAAAATCCTGATGTTATTCAAACAGCAGTTGTGCCAGTAAAATCAGTTAATCATTTATCAAGTTATAGAGAAGAAAAATTAAATAATGTTTCTTCGTATATAGATCGATTTCAAATAGAAAGACAATTGATTGTTACTGAGTTTCTAATTAATAACAAAACAACTAGAGTAGATCAGCTGGAAGACGATCAGTTATTACTTCTTAATCAAAAAATAGGAGGGTTATTTCAGGAATTTATACTAGATCAAATGAATGCGCCTCCTCATGTATATTCTTTTTTTACATCATCTGTACCATTGAAAAAAATTGAAACAGCATTAATGGAGCAGGCTAGATATCATGTGCCAGCATCAATAACACTTGCTCAAGCAGCATTAGAAACTGGATATGGTAAAAGAGTTATTGGGAATAATTATTTTGGAGTAAAAGATAAATCAAAAAGAACAGTTCCAATTACAACTACAGAGTATTATACAAAAGAAGAGTATAAAAGAAATAAAGCAATTGTTGTATCATCAAAAAAAGTAAAGAAAGGCAATAGGGTGTTATATAAATGTACAGTGAGAGATTCTTTTGCTGAATATAAATCTCCATGGGAATCTTTTAGAGCACATTCATTATTTCTAAATAAACAAAAAAGATATGCTCCTTTATTTACACAAGGTAGAGATTATATTGCTTGGGCAAATATGATTGGATCTACAAAATATGGAGGTGTTGGTTATGCTACATCACCATTGTATGGAGAGTTATTAAGGAAAATAATAAAGAGGTATCATTTAGACCTTTTAGATTACTAAATTCATACCCCTCATTAATTATATCGTTTTGAAAACTATTTTCTCGGAACCCAGTAATTTTCATCAACACCTAATTCCTTGGCCATTTTTCTAGAGATTACAAATAGGTAATCAGAGAGTCTATTTAGATACCTAATTACTATAAAGTCAATGTTTTCTCCTTCATCAATCAATCCAATTGCTAATCGTTCAGCTCTTCGACATACTGTTCTTGCTAAATGAGCAAAAGAAACAGCAGTATGTCCGCCAGGAAGAATAAAATACTTTAAAGGAGAAAGTTCTCTGTCCATCTGGTCAATGGCCTGTTCTAGTAATTCAATATCTTGTTCAGTGATATCGGGTTTTTTTAGATGAGGTTTATCAGGGTCGGCAGCTAGTTCTGCTCCAATTGTAAATAAACGGTCTTGTATTTCTTTTAAAATATCAGACCGTTTATTATTTACAGATTGATCTCGTACTAGACCTATGTAAGAATTAAGTTCATCTATAGTGCCATAGGCTTCAATACGGTTATGAGTTTTAGATACTCTTTTACCTCCAAAAAGAGATGTTTCTCCTTTATCGCCTGTTTTTGTATATACTTTCATCTCACATTAAATTTTTGTGATATCCATGTTTTGTTCATCTCGTTCAACAAGACCGTCTCTTAATCGAATAATTCTATGTGCATAATTTGCAATATCTTCTTCATGAGTAACCATAATAATGGTATTCCCATTTTCGTGTAGCTTATTAAAGATATCCATAATCTCGTAAGAGGTTTTAGTATCTAATGCACCTGTAGGTTCATCTGCTAAAATAATACTTGGGTTATTTACTAATGCTCTTGCAATGGCAACTCTTTGTCTCTGACCTCCAGAAAGTTCATTTGGTTTATGAGAAACTCTAGTCCCTAAACCAACAGCATCTAAAGATTTTTGAGCTCGTTCTAATCTTTCTTCTTTTCCTATACCTGCATACACAAGTGGTAAGGCTACATTATCAAGAATTGTAGATCTTGGTAACAAATTGAAAGATTGGAATACAAATCCAATTTCTTTATTTCTAACAACAGCCAATTCATTTTCTGTCATATCACTTACATCTTGGTTATTTAACCAATATTGACCTTCACTTGGTGTATCTAAACAACCAATTATGTTCATCAGTGTAGATTTTCCAGAACCAGAAGGCCCCATAAATGCAACATATTCTCCTCTATCAATAGAGATACTTATGTGTTTTAGAGCTTTTATTACTTCTGTTCCCATTTGGTATATTCTTGATATACCTTCTGTAGTGATCACTTTATTTGACATGGATTTGTTAGTTTATTCCCAAGTTGATATTTCTTTTTGATATTCAATTTTCAATCTTGAATATAACTCATTTATTCTATTTGAAGCAGAAGATGCTAATAAATATTCAGCATCTAATCTACTCGATTCTGCATAATCTTTTAACCCTAGTTTAAAACAAACTCTGATATAATTTGCTGTTGCAATTTCAGAATAAGGATTTACTTTTAATAAATCACTTACTAATTGATAAGCCTCTTCTGTTTTTTCTTCTATTATTAATTTATTGCTATAAAATTTACCAAAAGCATCATTCCAAAAAAGAGATTCGATATCATCCATTTTTAAGAAATTTGTATTTTTATATATATCATTATATAATTTTCCTTCAGCAGAATTTATATCTAAAACTTTCAAAAGGTCATCATTGTTTAGAGAAGGCAGGTCCAATAAATAGGTTGTGTTTAATATTAAGGATGCAAGCTCATTATTTATTGTAAAAGAAGTTTCTATTTCTTTTACCAATGCAATAGCTTTATCTGTTTCCTTATTGGAAATATAATTTTGTAAAAGAAGTTCCAATAATTCAATTTGATTTTCTTCGGAGGATATTTTTAATATATGCTGAAAAAGATCCTGTACTGACTTACTCTTGTGATTGAATACAATATAGTTTACATAGTCTGCTGCTGTGAAATCTCTAATTTTATCATTATCTAAATAGTATTTGATGACAGATGGATTTTCAATCATATTTAATTTAAATACATTTTCCCATATTTTCTTTCCTTCCTCTTTTGATTTTAACTGACTAGCAACAAGAGCAAGCGGATAAATTGCACTTGTTTGTCCAGTTTTGAAGGCTGTATTGAGATGTTCATATGCTAATTCAAACTTATTGTTTTGAAATGCATTGAGACCTAATAAGAAATCATAATATCCATTTGTTTGTCCATATTTATTTGATAATTCATCGAAGTTACTCCAGCTAGAATAGAATTTTTTTGAATTTAAATTATTTAGAGCGGAGGCAAATAACAGCTGTTGCTTGTATTCTGAGTTGTCATAATTATTTAAATATTTAGAAATATATTTATCAATATCGTTGTTTTCATTTCTAAATGTGGTATTGATAGTATAATTATAGATATAGCTTACTTGGTCTCCATTTAAGATTGAATCGTTTAAATATTCAGGAATAAAATGTTTATTTCCTCCAACAGTATTAGAATTTAAATATGCTAATTGATTTACTGCTTCACTTACTTTAGTAGAACTAGTTAATTCATTTAAATGTCCTTCTAATTCTGTAATGTCTGTTTTTGATAGTGTTGCAATACCTAAAAAATTACTTGATAAAATATTACTTTCTTCACCAGATATTTTTTGTCCCTTATCTAAATAATATAGAGCACTATCTATTTCGTTTATTTCATAAAATGACAAAGCAAGGTTATTATAAATTTCTTTATCACTTGGGAATTTTTGAAGCCCTTTCTGAAGAATAAGAATTGCTTCGAGTAAATTCTTATCATTAATTTGTAATTGAGCAGCTTTAATAAAAGCTTGAGAAGAAGAAGTTTCTTTAGAAGACTTATCAAATCTAAGAAATGCAGTTGAGTACTTTTTATTTTGTTCAGCAATACTTCCTAGCATATAATTACCCTTAAAATTCCAACTATTATACATGTTAGAAAAATTATATCTTTCTTCGGCTAAATAAGCGTTGTCTTGTAAAAGTTCAACATCTCCTAATCCATTATAGTACGCTACCCAAGAATTTCTATAAACGTTGAAATTGTTTATGTAAAAGAGGCCTATTGATAATAATAAGCCAACACCCCAAGTAGATAAAAAATCAATATTTTGAGGCTTGAAAGCAACTTTATATGCGGGTAAATTCTTTTTTAATACATCGTAAAAATTATAAGAGATATAAATTACTGATACAAAACCAAAACCTATAAATAATATAAGTATAGATTGATCCATTACATGTGTAAATGATGTATCAAATATGGCAAGATGAAAACAGTAAGTAGCAGTTGCGATAATACTTCCTCCAAGGTAGACCCAATAAATAATTTGAGATTCTCTAATTGCAATGTTAAATAGATCTTCTTGTTGTTTTATGATATACAAACCAACAATTGTAGCAATTACAAAAAGTATAGAAGGAGGTAGATAATATAAATCCCAATTTATAGAATGGAATTCTACTAAATAAGCATAAACTAAATTTAAAGAATAGATAATATAAAAAACATAAAAATGTTTTATGCTATCTCCATTGCTTCCTCCTGTATTCTTGAAACTAGTTAAGAAAAGTATTCCAAAAGGTATTGCAGTAGAAATAAATACAAGAAACATTAAACTTAATATGGTTAGACTACCAAAACTGTAACTAACACTCTCAGCAATCCAATATTCTGTGTTACCGAAAAATGAAACAATAAGACTAATAATCCCTCCAATAATTAAATAACACAAAAACCTGTAAGTGAAATTGATTTCATTTTTTATATGGAAGAAATAGCTTACAATTATATAGATTAATAAAACTACTCCAGTAAATGCTTTATCATGAATTGATGATAAAATTTGAAAGTTTTCTAAGTGTAATGTTCCAATTAATAATGCAAATATTCCAAATAAAACTGCATGCCATATTCTTGTAAGTCCACTTATACTTCCTAAAAAGATAGAAAATCCAATTAACAAGGCAAGACCATAAAGCGTATAAATTTCTGTAGGGAATATAATGTTATTACCAACGTAATTTTCGAATACTAAAAATGAATCTACTTGTATAGAAAATATCGTTTGCCACTTTTCGAAATCAAAAAGTGGAGTTTTTATGGTATCTACATATCCATTAATTCCCCATCCAAGACGTTCGGATAATCCTTCTATTTTTAATGTTAAGAGTATTAATATATTTGATATTAAAGCAGTTATACTTGTGTATTTTACTATCCTCTCCTTATTCAATGAATGGTTTTCCATTTATTTGTTTTTTAGTTATCCTCAAAAATACAAATAAATCAAAATGTTACTATTTAGAAGAGTAAAATAAGTTAAGCACTGCAATCGGTTTCGCTTTTTATTAGTTTTTTACCATATTTGTAAACACTAAGTTTTATACTAACGATAAAACGATTTGCAGATGTAAATGCTGTGCTATACTTGTACTAACATTATTAATTTCAAAAATATATAACCTTGGAAACAATAGAAATGTCAATAACAACAAAGTTTTTACCAGAGGATATTGCGTTAATGGAACGTAAAGGAATCAATATTGAAACTGTAGAAAAACAATTAAACTACTTCAAGAAAGGATTTGAATATGCCAATATTATAAGACCTGCTACAATTGGAGATGGAATAATTAAATTATCTGATGAAGAAATAAATGATTTTGTTGATAAATACGATGAGTCAATTAAAGGAAATTCTTTAGTTAAATTTGTTCCTGCATCAGGTGCAGCAACACGTATGTTTAAGGCTTTACTCGAATTTAAGAATGATTTAGAGGCTAAAGATACTTTTGCAGAACCCGACCTTGAGAAAAGTAAAGGTCTAGTTGCAGACTTTTTTAATAATATCATTCATTTTCCATTATACACAGAAATTTACTCTGAGGTAGCTCAGAAATTAGGAAATTTAGATGTACTTGTCGCTAATAAAGAATATAAAAGCATTTTAGAAGCAACGTTCTCAAGTGATAGATTACATCTAGCAAATAGGCCTAAAGGTTTAATCGGATTCCATAAATACAATGGTGAAGTTCGTA